>CAYQCZ010000183.1:2521-8218 GCA_964415955.1 uncultured Verrucomicrobiota bacterium
ACGGCGCGGTCCACGGAATTCCCGCAGGAGCGCTCGAGGTCGGCTTTGAGCTTCATGCCGCAGGAAAGGCAGTGGAAACGGATCATAAGCAGGTGCTCCGGGACGGCGTGAAGGTGCCGTCGTTTGAAATGGGTTGTGAAGCCAGACTGGTAATGAGCGCGCGATGCGTCAAGCGTTTGATGAAACTTGTTCAAAGCACGCGCTTGTCACTGGTATCGGGCGGAGTAATCTGACCGCCACTGGCCGCATTCAACCCCAACCACAAAGACGTCATGCCAAGCCGCTTTCTTTGCCTCATCACATCCCTCCTGTCAGCAGTGACACTCTTCGCCGCCCCGGCCTCCGACCGCATCGTCGTGCTGATCAGCGTGGACGGGCTGGCTTCCTATTATTTTGATGATCCCAAGGCCGAGATGCCGACCATCCGCCGTCTGGCCGCCGGCGGTGCGCGTGCGGAGCGGATGAAATGCTCCCTGCCCACCGTCACCTGGCCCAACCACACCACGCTGGTCACAGGCGTGCATGCAGGACGACACGGGGTCATTGGAAACAATTACTTCGACCGCACCAAAGGCGAGATGGTGCCGTTGATACCCGACCCCCTTTTCGACAAGGATGAGATCGTCAAGGTGCCCACCATCTACGACGTTGCCAAAGGGGCCGGACTGAGAACTGCCGGCATCATCTGGCCCGCGAGCCGCGGTGCGAAGACGCTGGACTGGACCGTGCCCGACGTGTTCAAGCAGGAATTGTTTGAGAAATACAGCACGGCATCCCTTCTGGAGGAGTTCAGGGCGGCAGGCGTTCCTTATGAAAAACAGCAGGAATGGTGCAGCACGGGGAAAGGCTACGACCGCGACCGCATGTATGCGCAGATGCTCATCCACGTGATCCGGAAACACCGTCCCCACGTGGCGCTGCTTCACCTGATCGAAGTGGACCACGCCGAACACGCCAAAGGTCCGCAGTCGCCGGAGGCCTACGAAGCCATCAAGTTCGAGGATGATCGCATCAGGGAGATTGAGGCTGTGCTCAACGAAACCTTTCCGGGCAGGGCCACGCTGATCATCACCAGCGACCATGGCTTCTTCACATACCAGCAGCAGATCCAGCCCAACGTGAAACTGCGTCAGGAAGGGCTGTTGAAGGTGGAGGGAACGAAGATTGCGGGCGGCCAGGCCCGCGCCCTCAGCCAGGGCGGCGCATGTTTCCTCTACATTCTGGACAATCAAAACCGTGAATCCCTCACCCAGAAACTGGCGGGCATGTTCTGGGAGACCGAGGGCGTTTCACTTGTCATCCGTCAGAAGGATTATCCGAAGTTCGGTCTGGCCGATCCTGCGAAAGACCCACGCATGGCCGACCTCGTGCTTTCCGCCAAGGAAGGTTATTCGTTTTCTGATAACGCGGTGGGCGAGATTCTGGTGACCCCGAAGACAGACACTGTAAAAGGCACCCACGGATACGATCCCAACGAACCGCGCATGCACGGCTCCTTCGTCGCCTGGGGCGCTGGCATCAAGAGAGGTATCACCCTCTCCTCGATCAACAATCTGGATGTGGCGCCCACCATGGCCGCCTTGCTGGGCCTGGAAATGAAGGACGTGGACGGACGCGTGCTCACCGAGTGCCTGGCGAAATGAGACAGCCCCCGTTGCCGGCACATGCCATGACTGACGCCTACCGCCTTGTGCGGCTGGCCAACGGCACCACCAGCATCCACGACACCGCATCGGAGGAGACGTTCCATCCCGTTGTCGGCCCGGTCGCGGAGGCAAGGACGCTGTATGTCGATCAGTTGAGGCTTCGTGAAAGGATGTCCGCGCATCATGGTGCGTTTGTGCTGTGGGACATCGGGCTGGGAGCTGCCGCCAATGCATTGACCGCACTGCGGGAGACGCGTGACATTCCGTGCGATGTCACGGTGGAGAGCTTTGACCGCACCACGGCGGCACTGGCTTTCGCTCTGGAGAATCGCGATGCGATGGGATACGTCGACGGCTATGAAGGTGTAATCGAGCAGTTGCTGAACCACCAACACAGCGATTCCCAGGACAAGAACCGGCGCGTGATCTGGCGGGTGCATCGGGGAGAAATCCCGGCAATTCTCAACGCATGGACCTTGATGCGTGCATCCGGGAGCTTGAATGACCACACCACACACCCCGACGCCATTCTCTTTGATCCATGCTCATTGATCCGCAATCCGGAGATGTGGACCCTGTCGTTGTTTGAAAACCTGTTCGCCTGCCTTGACCCTCGGAGGCCTTGTTCGCTTGCCACCTATTCACGCAGCACCATGATACGCGTCACCCTGCTGCTGGCCGGTTTCTGGACTGGCGTGGGACGGGGCGTCGGCGAGAAGGAGGAAACAACCGTGGCCGCAAACTCCATGAGCCTCATCGAGCAGCCGCTGGATCTGAAATGGCTGGAGCGCGCTTTCAAATCCGGTGCTGCGGAACCCATGCGTGAGGCCATTTACAGGCAGGCCCCGCTGAGTGCCGCCATGAGGGAACGATTGCGCGCGCATCCGCAGTTCCAATAGCCTTCGCGCGGTGACACATCACGAACAGTTCGATTCCCTGCTGCAAAGCCGGCAGCCCATGCTGGCGCTGGCCCCCATGCAGGACGTCACCGACCGTCCGTTCTGGAATCTGATCCATGAATACGGCGGGCCGGACGTTTATTTCACGGAGTATTTCCGAGTGCACCCCAACTCCAATCTGGAGCCATGGATCGTGGACGCCGTGGAAAACAACACCACTGGCCGTCCCGCAGTGGCACAGATGATCGGCAACGACATCCCCTCCCTCGTTCGCACCGCCAAGTCCCTGCAAAAGCTTCCCGTGGCAGCAATTGATCTGAACCTTGGCTGTCCGGCGCCCGTGGTGTATCGCAAGTGCGCGGGGGGCGGCCTTTTGCGTGATCCAAAGCGCGTGGATGGCATTCTCGCCGCACTGCGTGATGCGGTTGAGGTGAAGTTCACCGTCAAAACACGCATTGGGTTCGACGATCCGGCGGTGTTCGAGGAGTTGCTTGCCATCTTCGCACGCCATTCGCTGGATCTGTTGACCGTGCATGGGCGCACGGTGAAGGAAGGTTATTGGAGCGACGTTCACTACGACCTCATTGCTCAGGCTGCAAATGTCATGCCGTGCCCCGTGCTGGCCAATGGCAATGTGCGCTCAGCCTCCGGCGCATCGGACATTCTCCACTTGACCGGGGCACGTGGGTTGATGATCGGCCGTGGAGCCATCCGGAACCCTTGGATTTTCCAACAAATCCGCCAGCATCTGGCTGGGGAGCCGACCTTCATTCCCAAAGGTCTGGACGTGCTGGCCTATGTCCGTCGGCTCTATGAAACCAACTGCCCGCCCGGTGTGCGTGAACTGGCGCGCGTGCAGAAAATGAAGAAATACATGAACCACATCGGTGCAGGCGTGGAGCCCACAGGCCAGTTCCTGCACGACATCCGCAGGGTGACAACGGAACTGGAATTCTTCTCGGTGTGCGAACGGTTTTTGAACCACAACCACCTCATGCCGTTGGAGCCGTTCCTGCCCGCCACAAAAGCGGAAGAAGCGCTGGTTGCCTGATGGCGCTGCTTGAAAGCAGCGCCGCCTCAACCCTGTTTGCCAAGCACTTCGCGCAGAGCTTGAACGCACCGCTGATTCTCCTGTTGTGTTCCAACGGAGATGCGCAGCCACTCGGGCAGGCCATACCCGGCCATGGGACGCGTGATCACCCCACGAGACTGCAATCCCTGGAAGACGTCCCTGCCATCGCCCACCTTGATGAGGATGAAATTCGCATGCGAGGGGATGAAGGTGAGACCAAGCTTGCGGCACTCGGTTTCGTAAAAGGCGAGGCCTGCGGCGTTGTTGGCGCGCGTCTTCTCGACATGTTCGGCATCATCCAATGCCGCCAGTGCGGCGGCCTGTGAGACCAGATTGATGTTGAAAGGCTGACGCGTCTTTTCAAGCGCAGCCACCAACTCGGGATGACCGACGCCGTAGCCGAGGCGCAATCCGGCCAGGCCGTAGATTTTGGAAAACGTGCGGCACAGAAGCAGGTTGGGAAAGTCACCGCGTCGGATGAACGGCAGCAGTTCCATCGGGTTGCGGAGAAATTCGATGTAGGCTTCATCCATCACCAGCAGCACATGCGGCGGCACTTCATTCAGCAGGGCAGCGATGTCGTCATTGCCGGCCAGCGTGCCGGTCGGGTTGTTCGGGTTGGCCACAAACAAGACGCGTGTCTTTGGAGTGATGGCCCGGAGCATGGCCGGAATGTCATGACCGAATTCACGGGCAGGCACTTCAACCAGTTTTGCGCCGAACAGATGCGTGACGATGGGATACACGGCAAAGCAATACTGGGAAACAACCACCTCAGCGCCCGGCTCCATCAAGGCATGCCCCACCAGTTCGAGAATCTCATTCGATCCGTTGCCAAAGATGAGATTGGAGGGTTCGACATCAAGCTGCTGCGACAGCTTTTGTTTGAGGTAGAAGACATTGCCGTCGGGGTAAAGGTGCACCTTGCGCACGGCGTCCTGCATGGCCGCCAGGGCTTTGGGCGAAGGCCCGAAGGGATTCTCGTTGGAGGCCAGCTTGATGACGCCATCCACGGGCAGGCCGAGCTCGCGCGCGACCTCCTCGATCGGACGCCCCGGCACATAGACGGGAAGGTTTCTCAAGACTGGATTCAATGGGAGTGGGGTGGCCATGTCAGATCTGTTCAAGGATGCGTTTCACGTTGACGTGTTTGCTGATGAGACCGCGGATGAGGTCAATTTTCTCAGCATCGGCGGGGCGGGTTTTCACCGTCATGTCATGCACGGTGGAGGCCACTTCGTAGCTGTCCGGCTTTGCCAGCAACACGGGATGCGGCATGGACTGGATCACCGACATGACGCTTTCCGACGGGCGCATGCCGCCTGTCAGCACAATGCCCGCCATGGGGACGCCGCCAGGCCGGATCTCAGTCGCCGCAGCCGCCAGAATGATGTCCTCACGGTCGCCGGGAGTGATGAGCAGCACGCCGGCGCGGAAATGCCGCATGGCATTGTGAACGCTCATCGCGCCCACCACCACCTCATCCACACGGTTGGTGAGCCGCTCATGGCCGGTCAGCAGTTCCGCACGCAGTTCATCCATGATGGCGTCCACGCTGGGCCGGGGGAGTATGGGCTGGTGGGGCAGCACTCCCAGCAGTTCCAGCCCCTTCCTGCGGAATCCACGCCGCGCAAAGTCCGTGACGTGATCGATCTTCTCCGGAAGCACCTTGTTGAGGATCACCCCGATCACCTCGACACCTTCCTTCTCGAACAAGGCATGGTTGATGGCGACCTCGTCGATTGGAAGTCCGATGCCGCCCCGTGAAACAATGATCACCCTGGCCCCGAGGATGCGGGCCACGCGCGCATTGGAGAGGTCGAACACCGAGCCCACGCCCGCGTGCCCGGAGCCCTCGCACAAGACAAATTCCTTCTCCCATGCCACGCGGTCGAAGGCCTTTTGAATGCGCTTCTCGAGCAGCTCGGCACTGCCACCGTCCAGATAGCGGCGGGTGAAATCGGGCTCCACCGCAATCGGGCTCATGTCCGACAACGGACAGTTCAAGCGGTAAACACGGTCCATGAGCACCGTGTCTTCGTCGATCTTGTGCTCCTCGATCTCCACAAACCGCTGGCCG
>CAYQCZ010000184.1:0-8214 GCA_964415955.1 uncultured Verrucomicrobiota bacterium
GCTGGCACGGCGGCCCCCGCAAATTTCAGGGCCTTAACTAACCGCCATTCAGAACGGACCGCATTATATCGGTTTCATTGCTCAAGAGGTTCAAGGCCTGTATCCTGAGACCGTTTCCAGCAATGGCGAGTATCTGGCAATCAACTACAGCGCCTTTGGCCCCATCGCCATCAAAGCCATCCAGGAACAGCAGGTGCAGCTCGAGGCGAAGGAGACACGGATCAAGTCGCTCGAAGAACGGCTCGCCACACTCGAAGCACTCGTTGAGCAGCTGGCCCAGCCTTCCAATTAATCCGCGGTCAACATCCGTGCGTAAACACCCGTCACAGCAATGGCGGGTGTTTTGCTTTGGAGGGATGGAACTGGAGCCAGTTGTCGGATTTGAACCGACGACCGTCCGATTACAAATCGGGTGCTCTACCACTGAGCTAAACTGGCCCGGTCAGCCGTGAGGCTGATCAAGCTATAAGGCAGTCATCTCATGGGGTCAAGCTACTGACCGAACTATGGCCAAGTCGCACGGTGGTTGCAGACTACGCGCTGGTTTGTAACAGAACAGGCCGGCACAGCATGGCATGGTTTGGGCCATTGTGAACACGCTGGTGATATTCTGCATGTTGGCTGGTTTGGCGATGTTTGTTGTCGCAGTGGCACAGTTGCTTCCAGAAATAGGTGTGGAAAACCCGATGGAATTGCTGGAAAGCCTGTTCGGATGGGACAGGGAAAACGATGTTTTCAATCTGATTCAACAACACATCAGGGAGGGGTGGCCGCACACAAAACCGCTTGCGATCATGTTTCACGGTGGCTGGTTGCTTATGCTCGGGCCGGCGCTGTTATCTTGGGTGATTCTCAAAATCTTCGAGCGGCTTTAATCAAAAGGTGCCTTGCGCATCCCATACCGACTGCAACCGCCAATCTGCCGTTGACGCTGACCGGGGCTTGTGGCGAGCTAACGCCGTGTTCTCAGTCATTCACATGCCGCGTTTGTGTGGCTTCCCGTCATCTGTCATGAAGCTGCGTTTTCCCGTCCTCTCATTGATTGCCACCCTGGCCTTCACTGCTTCCGCCCAGCAGGTGCCGGTGGAGGAGAAAATCCTCTCCAACGGCATGAAGTTGCTGATGGTGAAGCGCACGGATGAGCCCAGCATCGCCGGCGGCTGGGTGGCCAGAGTGGGAAGTTCGAACGAACGACCCGGCATCACGGGCATCGCGCATTTGTTCGAGCACATGATGTTCAAGGGCACGCCGACGATCGGCACGAAGGACTATCAGGAGGATCAGAGGATCATCGCCGAGCAGGAGCGTGTGCGCGATCTCATGCGGCAGGAGGAACGCAAGATGCGCGCCATGCTGCGGCGGGGGGAGATCGACGACATGCTCAAGCCGGAAAACAAGACCGACCGCTACCGGGAGCTGGAGAAGGAATTCAAGACGCTCATCGACAAGCAGCGTGAGCTGCTTGTGAAGAATGAATTCGACCGCCTCTACACCTCGGCCGGCGGCTCCGGCATGAATGCGTTCACCTCGCCCGACATGACGGCGTATTTCATCAACGTGCCCGCCAACCGGCTGGAATTCTGGATGTGGATGGAGAGTGAACGGTTGCTGCGTCCGGTGTTCCGTGAGTTCTACGCCGAGCGCGACGTGGTGTTCGAGGAAAGGCGCATGCGCACGGAGTCCACCCCGACGGGCAAGTTTGAGGAGCAGTTTGAGTCGATGTTCTGGACATCGCACCCCTACCACTGGCCGGTGATCGGTTGGCCGAGTGACATTCCTGCCATCACCAAGGCGCAGGCGGACGAATTTTACGGGATCTATTACGCGCCGCAGAACATCTCGCTGATACTGGTCGGCGACTTCGATCCAGCGGAGGCTTCGAAGCTGGCGGAGCAGTATTTTGGACGCATTCCCAAGGGTGAAAAGGTTGTGCCGGATGTGGTGACATTGGAAGTGGAACAGTTGCAGGAAAAGCGGATGAATGCCGAGGCGGAGACCACGCCGGCTGCGGACATTCTCTGGCACACCACGCCATTCATGCATCCGGACGGCTATGCGTTGTCCGTGCTGGCGCAGCTGCTCAGCGGCAAGACAGGCCGGCTTTACAAGTCGCTGGTGCTGGGCAAGGAGGTCGCCACGGACACATGGGCATGGCAGGATTCCCGGAAGTGGGCGGGCCTCTTCAACATCGGAGGGACGGCCAAGGATGGCAGACGTCCGGAGGAAGTCGAACAGGCCATTTATGAAGTGATGGACAGGCTCAAGACCGAGCTGGTGCCCGCGGAGGAACTGCAGAAGGTGAAGAACAACTTCGCCGCCGCCGAATATCGCAAGCTGGCATCGAACCACCCGATCCTCTTCCAGGTGATTTCCAACGAGGGCAAGGGTGACTGGCGTGAGTTGAATGAAGCCGGGCGCAAGATACAGGCCGTCACTGCGGAGGATGTGCGCCGCGTGGCCGGCAGGTATTTCACCAAGGAAGGCCGTGCCGTCGCGATCTACACGCGCAAGGAGGGCGGCAATGCCACCGTCGATGCGGAACTGGCGCTGCTTCCCGCCGACCAGCAGGCGCAGCTGAAACAAAGCGTGGCCGCTCTCAAGGCGGAACAGGACGTCACGAAGTTGAAAGGGCTTTTGGAAGCCGTGTCCAAAGGAATGGAGACGGCTCCTGCTGACAAGCAGGCCTACCTTCGGCTGCTCGCGAAGAAGGTCGGCGAGCGCATCGGCGAACTGGAGGGCAAGTGACCCCGGCACCCGTCGCGGATGCCTGCGGCGTCGGCGGGCTGCATGCGTCAGCGTGACCGATGCACCGATCCGCCGGGGGTGTCATCCCAGAAACGTGTTTACACGTGGGGGGCGGTTGTTACCATGCGCGTCCAGTTTCTGACGCCCTATGAAAAAGATCGAAGCCATCATCAAGCCGTTCCGCCTGGAAGAAGTGAAGGAATCCTTGTCCGCCATCGGTGTCGAAGGCATGACCGTCACGGAGGTCAAAGGATTTGGCCGCCAGAAAGGGCACACTGAAATATACCGGGGCAGCGAATACACGGTGGATTTTCTGCCGAAAATCAAGATCGAGATCGTTCTTCCAGACGACCGCGCGGAAGATGCGGTGAAGGCGATTACGAAGGCCGCCAAGACGGGGAAAATCGGCGATGGCAAGGTGTTTGTCAGCGCGGTGGAAAGTGCGATTCGCATCCGCACCGAGGAGACGGGCGATCAGGCCGTCTGACTGCGGTTGCTGAAAATCTGCCGCAGCGCGGTGGCCATGCAGTCATGCGTTGGTGTTTGGTCGCTCTGTTGACTGGCTGCTGTGTTCTGATCGGGTCTAAATCTTTTCCAAAAAAAACGGTGCGGTTCAGAGCGAATAAAGGTTTCCCGTGCGATCGCATCTTGCGGGTCGCAGTTTCTGGTGGGCGTCAAGCTGATTTCTTGGTCTTTGGAAAGGTGAATGGGCGGGTTTTGACGGTGTGAACAACTCGTGAACAACAGTTAATATGTTGTCCTCGTTTCACGTCACACGTTTGTTACAACCCTAACCCTCGACCACGCTTCCGCCGTCGGAGGTGTGTCGGGAGAATGACCGGATGGCCGAAGGATGATTTCGTGCAAATAACTGTGATGCAAATGGTTGCAATTCAAAACCCGGAAAAACGGGCTGAATTGTGAAAATCTGTGGAAAGCATTTGGATACAAGCGGTTTTCCTTGGCCGGAGTGTTCATGATGATGTGACAAACAGGCAACAGCGGCAGGTGAATAATTAGCGAACGATGACAAGCGGGAAAAGGCATGTGGGAGCCCCTGAAAGCGGGCAAATCTGGGCGGATGCGCTGGTGGTGCTGCGGGAAAAAGTCAATCCCGAGTTGTTCAACCTCTGGTTCGCCTCGGTCAGGGCTTCAGAGGTCCAGGGCGACAGCATCACCTTGGAGGTGATGAACGACTTCAGCGAACTCTGGATCAGGAACAACTATCTGGGATTGATCGAGGATGTGCTGGCCTGCCAGACGGGTCGCCGATGGAAGGTTCATTTCCGGATCGCCGATGGCGCTTCCGACCAACCGGAGGCCAAGACGGCAGTGCAAGAACCACCGGCGGCGGCCAAACCCAAGCCGGCGCGCAAGCCGCCCGAGGAGCCGATCGACAACATCTTCAACCCGAAGAACACATTCGACACCTTTGTCGTGGGCAACAACAACAGCTTCGCCCATGCCGCCTCACTGGCCGTGGCTCAGGCCCCCGGCAAATCCTACAACCCGCTGTTCCTCTACGGCGGCGTGGGACTGGGCAAGACCCACCTGCTGCACGCCATCGGCCAGCATGTCACAGCCCACAAAAAGGGCGTCAAGGTGGCCTATGTTTCCTGCGAGAAATTCGTCAACGAATACATCGAGGCCATCCAGAACAACCAGTTCGCACGGTTCCGCAAGAAATACCGCCAGACGGGTTTGCTGCTCATCGACGACATCCAGTTCCTCGCCGGCAAGGAGCGTTTTCAGGAGGAGTTCTTCCACACCTTCAACGCCCTGCACGAGGCCCATCACCAGATCGTGCTGACCTGCGACCGCCCGGCCAGTGAAGTCCAGGGACTCGAGCAACGCCTCGTGTCCCGCTTCGAATGGGGGCTTGTCACCGATCTCCAGCCGCCTGATGTGGAGATGCGCCAGGCCATTTTGAACCGCAAGGCCCAGAGCATGAACCTGGACCTTCCGCCGGAGGTCATCCAGTTCCTTGCCCAGCGTATCCGCACCAACATCCGCCGGCTGGAGGGCGCGCTCATCCGTGTGGCATCCTACGCATCGCTCACCGGGCGCAAGCTCACCATCGACATGGTGGAAAATCTGCTGCGCGAGATCCTGCATGAGGAGGGACGTCATACCATCACGATCGATGTCATCCAGAAACGCGTGGCGGAGCATTTCGACCTGCGACTCGCGGACATGACCAGCAAACGGCGCCCGGAAAACATCGCGTTTCCCCGTCAGATAGCGATGTATCTGTCCCGCCAGCTTACCGAAAGCTCCCTCAGCACCATTGGCGAGGCGTTTGGTGGCCGCGACCATGGCACCGTGCTGCACGCCTGCCGACTCGTCAAAGACCGCATGGAAGTGGATGGCAACGTGCGCCAGGTCGTGAGTTATCTGGAAAAACAGCTGCTTCGCTGAGGGCCTGCCGGGGCGCGCGGGCGCGTGCCGGAGCGCAGCCGGTCACCGCAGGCCGGCGTGCATCATGTGGCAAATCGCGGTCCAGATGGCATTTTGTGGAGGCATCGGGGCGAAAACCGTTGACGCTCTTTGCGGGCACTCCCTAGATTTGCGAGCCTTTTTTGTTAGGCTAATTTCCAAAGCAAACAAAACTCGGGATTATTTTTATGAGCGAAACTGTCTCCAAGGGCCTGGAAGGTGTGGTGGCGGCCAAGACCCGCCTCAGCGATGTGCGCGGTGATGTCGGCCAGCTGATGTATTGCGGCTATGACATCAACGAGCTTGCCGGGAATGTGAGCTACGAGGAGGTGGTCTTCCTCCTGTATCACAATCACCTCCCGAACGCACAGGAACTGGCCGAGTTCAAGGAGACGCTCATCGGTTTCCGCGACCTGCCGCAGGCGGTCATCGACGCCATCCAGATCCTTCCCCGCACCGCGCCGCCCATGCACGCCCTGCGGACCATGGTTTCACTGCTCGGCTGCTACGATACCACCTCCGAGGATGTCTCCGTGGATTATCAGCGGCGCAAGGCGCTGCGTTTGATCGCCCAGGTGCCGGTGATCGTGGCCTACTTCCACCGCTCGCGTGAGGACAAGCCCCTGGTGCCTCCGGATCCCAGGCTCGGCGAGGCCGCCAATTTTTTGTGGATGATCACAGGGGAGAAACCCAGCGAGGATGCCGTGAACAGGCTTGACTTCTGCTACGTGCTGCTGGACGATCACGTCTTGAATGACTCGAACTTCAGCTCACGTGTGACGATCGCCACGCTGAGTGACATGTATTCCGCCATCACCTCCGCCATCGGCACCTTGAAGGGGCCGCTGCACGGTGGAGCCAACGAGGGGGTCATCAAGATGCTCCAGGAAATCGGCTCGCTCGACAACGTGGACGCCTACGTGGAGGATTGTCTGGCCCAGAAGAAGAAAATCATGGGCATCGGGCACCGGGTTTACAAAGTGCTCGATCCGCGTGCTCCGCACCTGAAAAAGATGGCCCAGAAGCTCTGCGCCCAGCTTGGCGAAAAGAAATGGATTCAGATGAGCGAGCGCATCGCCCAGTTGATGAAGGAAAAGAAGGGCCTTGAAGCGAATGTGGATTTTTACAGCGCCACCGTTTACTACTCCCTGGGCATTCCCACCGACCTGTTCACGCCGATTTTCGCGATCGCCCGCACCAGCGGTTGGACGGCGCATGTTCTGGAACAATTGTCAGACAACCGTCTCATCCGGCCCCAGTCGCAATACGTCGGCCCGGTCGGCCTGAAGGTGGTCCCCATCGCCCAGCGTTGATCCCCGCGAGGTCCGCCCCATCCAAAAGACATGAACATTCACGAATACCAGGCCAAGCAGTTGCTGGCCCAATATGGAGTCGCCGTCCCTGCGGGTGACGCCTGCAAAACTGTCGCCGAAGCGAAAGACGCCGCCGCGAAGCTGTTTGCCGCCGGCCACAAGCTGGCGGTCATCAAGTCGCAGATTCACGCGGGCGGACGCGGCAAGGGCACCTTCACGCACGGCTTTCAGGGCGGTGTGAAGCTCGCCAAATCCCTTGAGGACGCCGTGAACTACGCTGACAACATGCTTGGCAGGACGCTTGTCACCAAGCAGACCGGACCTGATGGTCGCGTGGTCGGCACCATCCTCGTGGCGGCAGCCGAGGACATCAAAAAGGAATTCTACCTCGCTGTTCTTCTCGATCGCGCCGTGAGCAAACCGCTCGTCATGGCCAGCACGGAAGGCGGCATGGACATCGAGGAGGTCGCCGAAAAGCATCCGGAGAAAATCGTCCGCCAGCACATCGACCCGTTGATGGGTTTTCAGCCGTGGCAGGGACGCAAGATCGCGGCGGCGCTCGGACTCAAGGGCGACCTCGCCAGCCAGTGCGCCAAGCTGATTGCAGGCGTTTACAGGACGTGGTGGGAATGCGACGCCGCGATGGTCGAAATCAATCCTCTCTGCATCTGCGTCGGCACGGATGGCAAGGAGAAGATGATCGCCGTCGATGCCAAGATCAGCCTCGATGACAACGCACTCTACCGCCACAAGGACATCCAGGAGATGCGCGACCTCGCCGAGGAATCGCCGCTCGAAATCGAAGCGAGCAAGTTCAACCTGAACTACATCAAGCTCGACGGCTCCATCGCGTGCCTTGTGAACGGCGCCGGCCTGGCGATGGCCACGATGGACATCGTCCAGCACTACGGTGCCAGCCCGGCCAACTTCCTGGACGTGGGGGGCGGCGCGAGCAAGGACCAGGTCACGGCGGCGTTCAAGATCATTCTCAGCGACCCGCATGTGAAGGCGATCTTTGTGAACATTTTCGGCGGCATCATGGATTGCAATGTCATCGCCACCGGCATCGTGGCGGCCGTGAAGGAAACCGGTTTGAAACTTCCGCTGGTCGTCCGCCTCGAAGGCAACAACGTTGTTGCCGGCAAGAAAACCCTCGCCGAATCCGGTCTCACCATCATCAGCGGTGACTCCATGGCTGACGCAGCGCAGAAGGCAGTCGCCACCCTCAAATAATTCTCCCATGGCCATTCTCGTTCAATCGGACACAAAACTTCTCGTCCAGGGCATCACCGGCGAATTCGGTGCGCGCCACGCCAGACTTTCCATCGAATACGGCACACAGGTCGTCGCCGGCGTCACGCCCGGCAAGGGTGGACAATTCTTCGAGCACGCAGGCGCAAGAGTGCCCATCTTCGACACGGTTGCCGATGCGGTGAAGCAGACTGGCGCGACCGCCAGTGCGGTGTTCGTCCCGCCGCCGTTCGCCGCCGATGCGATTCTGGAAGGCGTCGATGCCGGACTTGATCTCGTCGTCGCCATCACCGAAGGCATTCCCGTCCGCGACATGGTGCGCGCCAAGCAGGCCATGGCCGGCAGCAGAACGCGCCTTATCGGGCCTAACTGCCCCGGTATCGTGACGCCCGGCGAAGGCAAAGATTCCCATGGCGGCTGCCGCATCGGCATCGCGCCCGGTTACATCCACAAGAAGGGCAACATCGGC
>CAYQCZ010000185.1:0-6873 GCA_964415955.1 uncultured Verrucomicrobiota bacterium
TCTTGTCCGTGAACTGACACCTGTGGTCAGCACCTTCAAGGTGGGCAGCGAACTCTTCACCAGCGCCGGGCCGCAGATCGTGCGCGACATCCGCAAGCTCGGCGCACAGGTGTTTCTGGACCTCAAGTTTCATGACATCCCCAACACCGTCGCCTCGGCGGTCGCCTCGGCGGTGGAACTGGACGTCCAGATGCTCACCATCCACACCTGTGGCGGACCAACCATGATGAAGGCGGCCGAGAAGGCGGCCCAGGACCGTGCGAAGGCGCTGGGCCGGCCAGCCCCTTTGATTCTGGGCGTCACCGTGCTGACCAGCCTCGACAACAACGAACTCACGCAGATCGGCTACAGCCGCGACGTGGCCCGCCAGGTGGAACATTTCGCCAACCTTGCCGTGCAATCAGGGCTGCGCGGGCTGGTGTGTTCGCCCTTGGAAATTGTGCAATTGCGCTCCTTCCTGCCTGAGGAATTCAAGCTCGTCACACCGGGCATCCGCCCTTCCGGAAGCGAACGCGGCGATCAGAAGCGCACGCTCACACCCGTGGAGGCATTGCAGGCGGGCGCTGACTGGCTGGTGATCGGGAGACCGATTTATGCCGCGGACAATCCCCGCGAGGCGGCCGAGGCCATCGTGGCTTCACTGCCCTGATGCCTGTGCATGAACCCACGCCCGCGCAAGACGTTTGCGGATTATCTCGTGATCAGCATCACGCCGCTGCTGATCATGGTCATGGTGGCAGCGGTGGCGTTCTTCGTTCTGGAACTGCTTTACAAGGGCAACTACTCCGACCGGATGCGCTGGGTGATGTTCTGGTTTGTGGTGGCGTCGGTGCTGGTTTCCCGCATTTCCATCGAGCAGGGTTACGGCACGGCCAGTGTTTACGGGCTGGCGCTGGGCATTGCGACGGGGCTTTTCATCATACGCTTTCACGGCATGGCGTGGGGTGCGCTCGGCTTGCTGGCGTTCATCTGGTGGTTCACAGGCAAACTCACCTGGGACTGCACGCTCATTGATGACGGCAAGGACGCCTCCGGCCAGGGACTTTTGCAGGCTGGAAAACTGGAAAAATCTGCCACCGAAACATCCGCAACGGATGAACTGCCAGCGCCATCCTCCAAACGCCGCCGGAAAGACAAGCAACCCCATTCGCCCGGACTTTGGATCCTGTATTTTTCCCTGCTCGCTTTGCCAGCCTACGGCATCGGTCAGGCCTTCTTTGCTACCAACAATCCGGATTTCAAGAGCTTCAGCTTCCGTCTGCTCTGCGCTTACATTGCAGCCGCCCTTTCGCTGCTCATGGCCACCAGTTTTCTGGGACTGCGCCGTTACCTCCGTCAGCGCCGTCTTCAAATGCCGGGCACCGTTTCCATCACTTGGATGACCATGGGAACATTGATTGCCATCGCTGTGCTTGTCTCAGCCCTCGTGCTGCCCCGCCCGGACGCGCAATGGTCCATCAATGCCCTGGTGGAACAGGCCGCTGAAAGTGCCGAGCAAGCTTCCAAGCATGCCATGCTCGGCGGCGAATCCGGCGAAGGCGAAGGACGCGAGATCGGCACGTCCAGGGACAACAAGGACGAATCCAAAGGTGACAAGGAGCAGGCCGATGGCGCGAAGGGCGGCGAGCAGAAAAGCAGCACGAAACCCGATGGGGCTGCGAAGGGTGAAAGCCCGGGCAAATCCTCCGAGTCCGGTGAATCAGGTTCACCCAATCCAGACGCCCAGCAACAGGGGCAGTCGCAAGGGCAAAGTTTGGAACAGCCGAAAACGGATGCAGCGAGTGTGGACCAGCGCGCGGCGTTAATTGGGAACACCGTCAAGTGGGGCATCTACGCCATCCTGCTGGCGGTGTTGATCGCTCTGGCCTTCTGGCAGCGCAGGCGTGTGGCGCGGTTTATCGGAGCGGCCGTGAGCCAGTTCATGGAGTTCTGGCGCGGGTTGTTCGGGAAACGGCAGACGGGGGCGCATCCCAAGGCGGACCAAAAACCTTCGCGACCCTTCTCTGAGTTTGTGAACCCCTTTACTGCGGGCACCGCTGCGCACATGAGCGCCACCGAGGCGGTGGTTTATTCCTACGACGCCCTGGAGGCTTGGGCGGTGCAGCAGGGCATGGACAGGCATCGTGACCGGACGCCCAACGAATTCGCCGCCGTGCTGGCCATGCAATTCCCGGATGTATCCGAGGAAATCGTGTCCACGGCACGCCATTACTCACGATGGGTGTATGCTCACCGCGAACCGGATGACCATGTCAAAAGCGACCTTGCGCGGCTGTGGAAGTTTCTGGGGGCAAGTGCGAATGCTGGGCATGCCTTGACGGCAAAGTGAATGGCGGCAGTTGCGGCCCAGTCCGCCTTCTACATCTGCTCCGTCGTCTCAATGCCAAGGACGTTCAATCCCTGCTTCAACACGCGTGCGGTGATGTCGCAAAGGGCAAGGCGCGAGGCGCGTTGCGGGCCTTCGGATTTCAGCACGGGACAGTTCTCGTAAAAGCGGGTGAAATGGCCCGCCAGTTCGTAGAGGTAGTTGCAGAGATAATTCGGACGGCATTCCGCGGCCACGCTTTCCAGCACCAGTCCAAAGTTCAGCAGATGCTTCGCCAGCGCCTGTTCCTCCGGCGCTTCCAGACTGATGACTGACGGCTGATCACTGACCACTTCCCCCGCATCCGCCTTGCGGAAGATGCTGCGGATGCGCGTATAGGCGTATTGCAGGTAGGGTGCTGTGTTGCCCTGAAGTGCCAGCATCTTCTCCCAACTGAACTGGTAGTCCGTCTGGCGGTTGGGCAGCAAATCCTGATATTTCACCGCGCCTATGCCCACAATACGCGCGATCTCACGTCTTTCGGATTCAGGCCGCTCCGGGTTTTTCCCGGTCACGATCTGCAACGCCCGTTCCTCGGCCTCATCCAGCAGGTCGGCCAGCTTCACCGTGTCGCCGGAGCGGGTTTTCAACGGACGCCCGTTCTCTCCCAGAATGGTGCCAAACCAGACATGCTCCAATCGCACGGACGCTTCCGGATGCCAGCGGCGAAAGGTGGCGAACAACTGCCGGAAATGAAGCTGCTGGCGTGAGTCTGTGACGTAAATGATCTCATCCGGTTGCCATGTCTCCAGCCGGTAGGCGAGCGTGGCAAGGTCGGTGGTGGAATAATTGAATCCACCGTCACCCTTCTGGATGAGCTGGGGATTGGGCACCCATTCGCCGTCGCGCTGGACGAGATAGGGATCCTCCTTCGGCGGCACCGAGCCGTCGGTGAAGACAACCTTCGCCCCTTCGCTTTCCACGGCCAGTCCACGGGCAGCGAGATCATCCACGACAGCCTGCAGTCGCGGATTGTAAAAGCTCTCTCCCAGCGTGTGATCAAAGGTTACGTCCAGCCGTCCGTAGATCGTATCGAACTGTTGCTGCGAGAGGGCGATCATCTGTTTCCAGATGCCAAGGTTCTCCTCATCACCGCTTTGGAGTTTCACCAGCTCACCGCGTGCGCGATCGAGCATGGACTGGTCAAAGCCGGGTTTCTCAGGATCACATTGCGCGTTGATCGCCTTGTAGATGCGCTCCAGTTCCGCAATCGGATCGGCCTTCAGTGCGACCTGATCGAGCAGAGTTTTCCAGCCGACCAGCAACATGCCGAACTGCGTGCCCCAGTCGCCGATGTGGTTGTCTGTGATGACACGATGTCCGAGCAAACGACACGTCCGGGCGATGCAGTCGCCCAGAATGGTCGAGCGGATGTGGCCGACATGCATCGGCTTGGCGACATTGGGTGAACTGAAATCAATGACGACGGTGCGCGGTTTGCCGGCCGGTTCGACGAACGGGTTGTCACCGGCTGCCGCCGTGGTCAGCGCCTGTTCCAGTGCGTCGCGTTTGAGGTGGAAATTGATGAATCCGGCACCGGCGATTTCCACCCGTTCACACAGCGCCGATGCATCAAGTCTCGCGAGCACATCGGTGGCCAGTTGGCGTGGGTTCATGCGCCGGGCCTTGGCCACGGCCATCAGGGACGTGCATTGGTAGTCGCCGAAGCGCGCGTCAGAACAGGGACGAACAAGGATGGCAGCAGGATCGGTGTCAGGCAGGACTGCGGCCACGGCGGTCTGCAACTGCCGTTCGATGAGTCGGTGGGGAAGCACTGCGGGAGGCGGGTGGCGCGTTTACTTCGCGCCGTGGGCGTTCTTGATGATGGACATCATTGTGGCGGCATCGGGAGCATCTTCGAGCGCCTGGCGAAATTCCTTGTTGTGAAGCAGCTTGGCGATGTTTGCCAGGGTGTGGAGGTGCTTCTGGAACTGGCCCTGCGGCACGAGGAACAGCATCACGAGATTGACGGGCTGGTTGTCGAGCGCGTCGAAGTTGACGCCCTTCTTGGAACGCCCAAAGGCCCCCACCACCTCGTGGATCAAATCAGTCGAGGCATGGGGAATGCCGATGCCGAAGCCGATGCCCGTGCTCATGGAGTGCTCGCGCTTTTTGACCACGGCGGCGATGGCCTCCTGATGTTCCTCCTTGATGTGCCCGGTCTTGATGAGCGCGCCGATCAATTCGTCAATCGCGGCCCAACGGTCGGCGGCCTGCAATTCAGGCACGATCCGATCTGCATCCAAGATGTCACCGAGCGTCATATCAATCCTGTATTTTTCCGGCGCATTTCGCAGCAAGGGCCGGGGCATTTCAAGGCGTAATTGGTCATGCGTCCAGTTTTCCTTTCAGGTGTTGCAGTCATGGCCGTTGTTTCAGTGCAGCAAATCGCCTGCCCTCACAAACACCGCGCCTGTTTCCTGAAGGCACCAGCCGAAGGCCGTCATCAGTCCAACGCGTGATGTCAGCAGCGGGAACGCGACCAGCAGGGCGAAGACGTTTCCGAGGAAGATGATCACGCCGCTGAAGAATGATCCATGCGATGTGATGTCCGACTGGCGTGTCTGGAGCACGTGCCATGTGAGTGTGACGTGAAAGGCATAAGCCGCGCCCAGTGCGAGATGAAACCACATCACATAACGGCTCCAGCCCCAGATCATGTGGCCCGCTGCATAGACGCCCGCCACCAGCCATGCATACAACGGAAAGAAATAGGGCGACAGTGCGATGAGGAAGTTGGTCTTTGTGATGATCACATGCCCGCCCTTGGAGGTGATCTTCATGCGCTTCACCTTTCCGCCGAAGGCCCAGGTCCACAAAGCATGGGTCAGTTCGTGGCCTGCCACATAAATCCACATGGGCCTGGGAAGCAGCAGGAACACGACGATCCAGCATGCGGCTCCCGCCAGCAATGGTATCAAGACCGTGTCCGCTCCGCCGCTGGCCCGAAGAACCCGCCACAAAGCTAGCGCACTGCCGGCACACAGCGGCAGCAGGCAGATGCCGATGAGAAATTTAAGCCACTTCGGCATGCGGATGTCGGTGCCAGCAGGACGTCATCACTTGAGTGGCCGCCTGCATCACTTGCTGCCGGGCTTGGTGGCTGGAATGGCTGCAAGGTCCGCAGGCAGTTGCGCCGGATCGAATGTTTCCACCTGCAATGCGATGAGGCTGTGGAAGGGCACGCCGAAATTCACCGAGCCATTTGAGCGGTCCACCAGCACGGCCACGCCGCGCAGATCGCCGTCATGCGCGCGGACAATGTCGATGGTTTCCTGCACGCGGCCGCCTTTGGTGACGACATCCTCGACGATGAGGATGCGTTCGCCTGCTGCAATTTTGAAACCACGGCGGAGGACCAGTCTGCCGTCCTCCTTCTCCACGAAGATGAACCGCACGCCAAGCTGGCGTGCCACCTCCTGCCCGATGACCAGGCCGCCCATGGCCGGTGACACCACGGTCTGGACGTTCAAGTGGCGCACCTGCTCCGCGAGCGCCGCCCCGAAGCGTTCCACAACGGGCATCTGTTGCAGTGCGATGGCACACTGGAAAAACTGGCGGCTGTGCAGGCCGCTGCGCAGCACGAAGTGTCCTTCCAAAAGCGCGCCGGTTTCCCGGAACAATTGCAAAGCTTCCTGATTCGACATGCGCGGGATGGAACACCGCCGGAGCGCATGCGGCAACGGTTATGTTGGAAATGAAGGCACGGTTTTTCTCTTGTTCACATGCGACCAGCTGCCGGCATCAGGCGGCTTGGCTAGCCCACTTCCTGTGGACCCTTGCCGCCGTTGACGAGGAAGAGCACGGCCATGCGGACGGCCAGGCCGTTGGTCACCTGCTCGAGGATGACCGAGCGTTCGCAGTCGGCGATCTCGCTGTCGATCTCGACGCCGCGATTGATCGGGCCCGGGTGCATGATGATGGCATCGGGCCGCGTCCTTGCGAGGCGTGCCTTGTTCAGGCCGAAGAGGCTGGTGTATTCGCCGATGCCAGGGAACATGGTCTGGCGCTGACGTTCGTGCTGGATGCGCAGGAGGTTGATGATGTCGGCATCGGCGATGGCTTCATCGACGTTCCAAGTCACGCGGCATCCCATCTGCTCGAAGATGCGCGGCACCAGCGTGGGCGGTCCGCAGAGGGTGACGTTGGCTCCGAGCTTGCGCAGGGCCCAGATGTTGGAGCGTGCAACCCGGCTGAAAAGGATGTCCCCGAGGATGGTGACGTTGAGGCCTTCGACCCGGCCCTTGCGCTCGCGGATCGTGAAGAGGTCCAGCAGGGCCTGCGTGGGGTGGGAGTGCGCTCCGTCCCCGGCGTTGACGACGCTTGCGTTGAGCACGCGCGAGAGGAAATGGGGCGCGCCCGTGGCGCTGTGCCGGATGATGATGATGTCCGCGTTGAGTGCCTCGAGGTTGCGGGCGGTGTCCTTGAGGGTCTCGCCTTTCTTCAGCGAGGAGGCTTCTGCCGTGAAATTGATGACATCCGCGCTGAGCCGGATGGCGGCGAGTTCG
>CAYQCZ010000185.1:6883-8200 GCA_964415955.1 uncultured Verrucomicrobiota bacterium
GTTGATGATCGAGGCCTTGATCTTCTGGCCGAGATACTGATGCGCGCCGGAGCTCCCGTGGCGCATGACGACGAAGTCGGCGCCGCGTGCCTGGATGGTCTCGACGGTGTCGAGGAGCGACTCGCCCTTGTTCACACTGCTGGTGGCAATGTCGAAGTTGACGACGTCGGCGCTGAGTCGGCGCGCGGCAAGTTCGAACGATGTGCGCGTGCGGGTGGAGGGTTCGACGAAGAGATTGACGACTGTCTTGCCGCGCAAAGCGGGAACCTTTTTGATGGCGCGCTCGCCAACGGCCTTGAACGCACGGGCGGTGTCCAGCACGGTGGTGATCTCATCAGCGCTGAGACTTGAGATGTCGAGAAGGTGTTTGGAGGTCCAGCTCATGGGAGATGTTGCAGCCACACCGAGTCGTCGCCGCCGGCCTCGCCCAGGCGCACATCAATGCGTTCCTTCAGGGATGTCGGCAGGTTCTTGCCGACAAAATCCGCCTTGATGGGCAGGTCGCGGTGGCCGCGGTCGATGAGCACGGCCAGTTGAATGCGGCGTGGCCGCCCGAAATCATTCAAGGAATCCATGGCGGCGCGGATGGTGCGTCCGCTGAAGAGGACATCATCCACGAGGACGACGGTTTTGCCGTTGATGTCGAAGGGCAGGGTGGTGGGATGCACTTCCGGCGCGATCTGCTGGTCGAGATCATCGCGGTGCATGCTGACGTCCAGCGTGCCACCGGGAACGGGATGGTTCCAGATGCGTTCCAGTTCCCCGGCCAGCCGGGATGCCAGATGGATGCCGCCGCGTTGCACGCCGACCAGCACCACCTGCTGGCTTTGTTCATTGCGTTCGGCGATTTCGTGGGCAATGCGCGTGAGCGCCCGTTGCAGGGCTTGTGGATTCAGGATGATCTTGTCTTCGGGCATGCGGAATCTTCGTGGTCGGATTGTGCCCGGCTGGAAGGACGGAAGGGAAGAACGAATGATGGGACCGCAGGGATGGCTGGGTGGAGAATGGCGGGGCTCAGGCGCCGGAGGCGTCGCCCTGCTCCCTGCGGCCTTTTCTGCCCTCGCGCCACTTGGAACGGTGCTTGAGAATCCAGTCCGTGAGCGCTCGCTCGAAGCCGATGTCGTAGCCGAGCTTTTCGGATTCAATCCACTTGTGACGGAGTATCTCCTCACGCTCGGCCTGAAACTCGCGATAGAGGGTGGAGTTCTTGAAGAACTGCCCCGAGTCGTTGCTGTTGGTTGCTTGGTTGCTCATGACAGACACTTCTCAGACACTGCTCGCACAGCACGGCGGAAAGACTAGCATGCAATCGCCGCC
>CAYQCZ010000186.1:0-5026 GCA_964415955.1 uncultured Verrucomicrobiota bacterium
AGATCGCCTTTCGGAAAGCCCACCTCAAGCGCTACCTGGAGAAGCTTGTCACCGCACCCTATAACGAATCCATGCTGGGCTACCTGGACATGGTGGGGAAAATCCACACCCCCAAGGCCGGCAGCAAGGACATCCACGTCCCCCTTGTGCAGATGAACGCGCTCATGGGATTCGTGGCGGACGCCGTCAATGCCACCATCCTTGGCATGGACATCCCCGCTGATGCCAAAGCTGCGGCCATCCGCGCCTTCTCCAAGCTGCTCTGGATACAGAACGACCTGATCAACCGCCACTACGCCTCGGTGTAAGCGGCTGTCATTTTCGGGCAGGGGGGCCAAAGCCGGCCTGTCCGGAGTGCGGCACTTCCTGTCTGTGTATGGTGATGGTCTCCACCGGAAGTGCCACTTCATAAGCGGATTTTAAGATGTTTCCCTTTGCTTGGGTGGCATTCGCCACTAGGGTGCCGGCACGTTCATGGCAAAATGCTTTGTCACCGGTGCATCAGGGTTCATTGGAGCGAATCTTGTTCATGAACTGTCATCGCGTGGTCACGAGGTCCGGGCCATGGTGCGGCCGGGAGCGGATTTGTGCGGACTGAAGGGGGCCGTTGCGGAGTTGGTGCATGGGGACATTCTCAATCGCAGTGGCATGGAGACCTTGATGGCAGGCTGTGACTGGTGCTTCCATGTTGCAGCGAGCTACCATCTTTGGATGTCTGATTACGCACCGATGTATGAGGCCAACGTCAGGGGCACCCGGAATGTATTGGAGGCTGCGGTGTCGGCCGGGGTCTCGCGGATTGTTTACACCAGCACTGTGGGATGCATCGGGCTCCCCTCTGATCGCAAAGGCTCCACCATCCCGACGGATGAAACCGCCATCACCAGCGAGGCCCAGATGTCGAACCATTACAAAAGATCCAAGTGGCGGGCCGAGGCCGTGGCTTCGGAATTCATCTCGCGTGGAGCGCCGGTGGTCATCGTCAATCCCAGTGCGCCCGTGGGGCCGAGAGATGTCAAACCCACGCCCACGGGAAGGGTGATTGTGGACTTCCTGAACCGCTGCATGCCCGGCTACATGGATACCGGTTTGAACTGGACGCATGTGCAGGATGTGGCGGCGGGCCACGTTCTGGCAGCGGAAAAGGGCAGGGTGGGCGAGCGCTACATTCTTGGAAGCATGGAGGGGAATTGGACCATGAAAATGGCGCTGGATGTTCTGGCGGGGATCACCGGCCTGCCCGCACCCCGCCTGAAGGTGCCATACAGTGTGGCGATGGGCGCGGCTTACGTCAGCGAGGGCATGGCATGGGTCACGGGGAAGCCGCCCAAAGCGCCGATTGCCGGCGTGCGCATGGCCCGTCACAAGATGTATTTCAGCCCGGCCAAGGCCATCGCCGAGCTGGGCCTGCCGCAGACGCCTCCCCGAAAGGCGTTGGAAGACGCCGTGGACTGGTTTCGGGCCAACGACTACGTGACAAACTGAACGCAACAGAAGGGGGACCGTGAGCCATCAACCCGACAATGTCATTGCACCGCCGCGCCGTCCCCTGGCACCGCCCAAGACATGGGTTCATGCCGCGGCACGCCGGGCCATCATGCCGCTGGTCAACACCCCGGTGACACCGAATCACCTGACGACTGTGCGCCTGGTGACCGCACTCGCAGCCGCCGGTGCTTTTGCCGTTGGCACCCATCAAGCCGATGTGATTGGAGGCATCATCTTCATCATCTCCGCCTTTTTTGACCGCGCGGACGGCGAGCTGGCGCGTGTCAGCGGCAAGACCAGCCCGTGGGGGCATTTCTATGATCTGATTTGTGATGTGCTGGCCTGCACGCTGGCGTTCATCGGCATCGGTGTGGGGCTGCGCAACGGACCGGTCGGAGCATGGTCCATCGTGCTTGGACTGGCGGCGGGAGCGTCGATCGGGCTGATTTTCTGGGTCATTGAGAAGATCAAGGATGCCAAGGCCAACGGAGAACATGCGTTTCCCACGCGGGGCGGGTTTGATCCGGACGACGGACTTTTCCTGCTCGGACCGATAGCGTTCATGGGGCCTGCAGCCCTGTGGCCATTGTTGATCGCCGCGGCCATTGGCGCACCCTTGTTTGCGCTTTGGACCACCTATAGGGACCGGAAGCTGCTGTTTCCCCGGAAGGCCTGAGGGTTCGCGGCCGCTTGTCTTCGGGCTTTCTGCCGGCGCTCCCGTAACCGTTTGACTTGAAAATCGGCCACTTCTAAGGTTTCGGACGATGTTGGTGGCAGAGACCAAATTATCCGGACAACATTATGGAGCGGCTCGGGCCACCTCCGCCCAGGGGGCGTGGAGTGAAATCGTGGAGCCCGTGGAGCCGTTCCTGCGTGCGGTCGCCGAAGGACTCGAGGAGCAAATCCGCGCGTTTGATCCGGGCATCAGCACCTATGCGCGTTATGCGCTGACGAACCAGGGCAAGCAGCTCCGTCCAGTCCTGGTGGCCCTGAGCGCACGGTCGATCGGCGATGTCACCCCGCAGCATGTGACCGTGGCTGTGGTGATCGAGATGGTGCATCTGGCGACACTCGTCCATGACGACGTGATGGACGAGGCATCCATGCGCCGTCAACGGCCCACTCTGGCCGCCAACTGGGGCAATCACATCTCCGTGCTGCTGGGCGACTGTCTTTTCGCGCATGCCCTGCGTCTGGCAGCCGGTTTCCCCACGCCGGAAATCTGCCGGGCCGTCGCCACCGCATCGAACACCGTCTGCACGGGTGAGATTCTCCAGACCAACAGCCGGTTGAACTTCGCCCTCACCCGGGAGGCATACTTTCGCGCCTTGTCCATGAAGACCGCCGAGTTTTTCGGTCTGGCTTGCGAACTGGGCGGACGCCTGGCGGGGGCATCCGATGAGGAACGCGCCGGTCTGCGGGCCTTTGGCATGTCCCTGGGCCTGGCCTACCAGCTCTACGATGATTGTCTGGATTTGTTTGGATCGGAGAAGGTGGCCGGCAAATCCCTGGGCACGGACCTTGCCAGCGGCAAGCTGACGCTCCCCGTGTTGCATGCGCTGGAACAGGCTCCCGAGGAGGACCGCGCACGGCTCAAACAATGGATTCGCCAGTGGGATCCAAGACACCACAAGGATGTCGCCGCCATTCTGGGACGCTGTGGCGCCCTGGCCCATTGCCAGGAGGTGATCACCGCGGAGCTGGCACAGGCGCGTGCTGCGCTGGACGCCCTCCCTGACTCCAGCGGCAGGCTGGCACTGGCGGGACTTGCCACCTTTCTCTCCAGCCAGTCGGCATCGTTGCGGCCGCCCAACTGACCCGCCCCCCGATGGCCGCCATCTCCAAACTCGACGGACAGCAGGCCGGTGCGGGCGCTGCTTCCACAGAAGCCGAGGGCCCCCAGGACTCCGAGCTGGTCCGCCGCGCGCAATCCGGCGATCTTGACGCCTTCAATGAGCTGGTGCAGCGGCATCAGGAGCGTGTGTATGGGACGATCTACCATATGACCTCGAACCACGAGGACGCCAACGATCTCACCCAGGAGGTGTTTCTCAAGGCATGGCAGGCATTGCCTGATTTTCGCGGCAATTCCAGCTTCTTCACCTGGCTCTACCGCATTGCCATCAACCGGTCGTTGAATTTCCTCAAGCAACGCGGGCGGCATTATCATCTGAGCCTGAACGACATGGATGCCGGCACGGATCATGCCCCCGACATGCTGGCATTGGTTTCGGATCAGACACCCCACCGGGAGGTGAATCTGGCCGAGCTTCAGGAAAAATTGAACGAAGCGATGCTGAAGCTGTCTGAGACTCATAGAACGGTGGTCGTGCTGCATGACATCCAGGGGATGTCACACGAAGAGATCGGCAAAATCACCGGCTGCAACACGGGCACCGTTCGTTCGCGGTTGTTTTATGCGCGTCAACAATTACAGGCCCACTTGTCCAGTTATCTGCAATGAACACTGATGAGCATGACTCCGGGGAGGAGTTTGCCAGGCTCCGCCAGCTCCTTGCCCTCAAACGCCACGAACAACCGCCGCCGGGCTACTTCGACCGTCTGCCCGGCCAGATCATGCACCGCATCAAAGCCGCCGAGGCGGAGCGCGTCCGGCCATGGTATGAGCGTTGGTTCTCAATGCCGCTGTCCCGGCCAGCCCTTGCCATTGGATACGCCTCCATCGCCATGATGCTCTTTGCAGGGGCCATGCTGGTCGGAAACATGGTTGATTCGGGCAAACAGGCCGGCGTCGTCCAGCCCGAAGCGGCACCGGTGAAGCCACCGCCGCTTCTGGCTGAAACCAACGAAACACCCTCCCCGCCTGCGTTCCTGGTCAGACCCGGCACCCAGTTCCCGGACGGCGGCTTCCGAGACACCAACACGCTCCCGGCCGGCTTCAAGAAAAACTGACCGGTTCTGGCATTCCAGACAGGTTCCAGTGCGTGGTGTGCCGGGGGGATCGCGGGTTGCCGGTGCGGCCTTGCCGTGTGACGTGCAGGCTGCGGAGGACTGGCGATTTCATGCTAGAATCCTTCTCTCCAGCACCTGCATAATGCGCCTCATGAAGCCCCATTCCTTCCGGCTCCTTCTTGCCTGGCTGCCTTGTTTCATCATGGCCCTTGGTTTGCAGGCTGCCACGCGTCCCAACGTGATCCTGATCATGGCCGATGATCTGGGCTACGAAACCATCGGTGCCAATGGCGGCACCTCCTACAAGACGCCTGCGATCGATCAACTGGCCGCCACGGGCGTGCGCTTCGATCAATGCTTCGTGCAGCCGCTCTGCACGCCCACCCGGGTGCAGCTCATGACCGGCGCCTACAATGTCCGGAATTACATCCGTTTCGGCCTGCTCGATCCCAAGCTGAAGACCTTCGGCAATCTGTTCCGTGACGCCGGCTACAAGACCTGCATCACCGGCAAGTGGCAGTTGGGCCACGATCCGGAGGCGCCGAAGAAGTTTGGTTTCGATGAGCACTATCTCTGGCAGCACACGCGACGGCCGCCGCGCTTCGCGAATCCCGGACTTGAGATC
>CAYQCZ010000186.1:5036-8168 GCA_964415955.1 uncultured Verrucomicrobiota bacterium
ACGCCCATTTCAAGAG
This sequence comes from uncultured Verrucomicrobiota bacterium, assembly GCA_964415955.1. Lineage (GTDB taxonomy): Bacteria > Verrucomicrobiota > Verrucomicrobiia > Limisphaerales > CAYQCZ01 > CAYQCZ01. Next base: position 5,053 of record CAYQCZ010000186.1, read on the forward strand.
CGCGACCAACCAGTCGCCGCGCTATGCCAACCCCGGCCTCGAGCACAACGCCGAGCCCAAGGATTACAGCAATGGCGAATATGGCCCCACGCTCATCAACGACCGTGCGCTCGACTTCATCATGCGCCACCGAAAGGAGCCTTTCTTTCTCTACTACCCGATGATCCTCACGCATTCGCCCTACCAACCCACGCCCGACAGCCCGGACTGGGATCCCAAGGCCGTGGGTGAAAAGGTCAACCAGCACGAGAAGCACTTTGGCGAGATGGTCGAATACATGGACAAGATGGTTGGGCGCGTGGTGAAGCTGCTCGACACGCTCGGCATCCGTGACAACACGCTGCTCATTTTCATTGGCGACAACGGCACCGGCAAGGGCACCAAGTCCATGATGGGCGACCGCGTGGTGATCGGTGGCAAGGGCAGCACGACCGCATTTGGCATGCACGTGCCCTGCGTCGTGAACTGGCCCGCGGCAGTCAAGAAACCCGCCGTCTGCTCCGACCTTGTGGACAGCACGGATTTCCTGCCGACCATCTGCGAGGCGGCCGGCATCAAACCACCCTCCGGGATGACCCTGGATGGCCGCAGTTTCCTGCCACAGGTGCGTGGGGAAAAGGGCAGTCCGCGCGAGTGGATTTACAGTTGGTATTCACCCCGGCAGAACGCCGATATGAAGGTGCACGAATTTGCGTTCGATCATCGTTTCAAGCTCTACCGCACGGGGGAGTTCATTGATCTCAAGGCGGACATTGCGGAGAAGAGCCCGCTTCCCGTGTCCGGCTTGAATGGCGATGCCGCCGCTGTGGCGAAGAAGCTTCAGTCTGCGCTGGATCAGTTCGCATCCGTCCGCCCGGCTGGTCTGGACGAGCAGGTCAACGCTCCAAGGAATCCCGGCGCAGACGAGGCTGCGAAGTCAAAAACGCCAAAAAAGAAAAAGAACTGAACCGGCACTCCAGGCCAGTCTCCGGTGCATTCCCGCAGGATCCTTGCAGGCTGGCTGCTGTAACGTGCCACCTCCTTTAGCAGTCTCTTCTGTCATGAAACTGAACACGCTGATGGCCGTCTTCTGTCTGGCCTTTTGCATCTCCATCCCCGGCGCCGACCGACCGAACATCGTCGTCATCCTCGTGGACGACATGGGTTGGTCGGACATTGGCTGCTACGGCTCGGAGATTCCGACCCCGAATCTCGACGCGCTCGCGAAGAACGGACTCCGCTGCACGCAGTTTTACAACACCGGCCGTTGTTCGCCCACGCGCGCGTCGTTGCTCACGGGGCATTATCCGCACCAGGCCGGCATGGGGCATCTGGACAACACGGTGAAACCCGGACATCCCGGTTTCCTCGGCAAGCTCGCCGACAGCAGTGTCACCATGGCGGAGGTGCTCAAGTCCGTGGGATACTTCACCGCCATGACCGGCAAATGGCATCTCGGCCATGACAAGGGCTGCACGCCGCCGAGTCGCGGTTTCGACCGCAGCCTCAACATGGCGCGCGGTGGCGTTCACTTTTACAACCAGAACGCGAGCGCCGACCGTCGCAACCTGTTCCTCAATGGTGAGGCGAAGCCGATCGATGATCCGATGTTCGGTAAATGGTATGGCACCGATTTGTGGAGCGAATGGGGCTTGAAGTTCCTCGATGAGGCGCGCGCGGAGAAGAAGCCGTTCTTCCTCTACCTCGCGCACTGCGCACCGCATTTCCCGCTCATGGCACCCGAGGCGGACATTGCAAAGTTTCGCGGCAAATACCTGGCCGGCTGGGACAAGCTCCGCGAGGAACGTCATCAGCGTCAGATGGCCATGGGACTGGTGGATGCGAAATGGCCGATGACTCCACGCGCGCCGGATTCGCCTGCGTGGGATTCCGTGCCCGAGGTGGAGAAGAAACGCTTCGACGACATCATGGCCATCTACGCGGCAATGATCCACGCGATGGACCGCAGCGTCGGCACGCTCGTCGAGGGACTCAGGCAGCGCGGCGAACTCGACAACACGCTGATCCTTTTCCTCAGCGACAACGGCGGTAACGCCGAGTCCGGTCCGAATGGACGTTACGAGGGCAAGCAGCCTGGCGGGCCGGACTCGAACGTCTTCCTCGGCCAGAACTGGGCGACGCTCAACAACACCCCCTTCCGCAAATGGAAGCACTACGTCCACGAGGGCGGCAGCGCCACGCCGCTTATCGCACACTGGCCGGCGGGCATTGCGACGTCGCTTCGCGGGAAACTCAACCATCAACCCGGTCACCTGATCGATGTGATGCCGACGGCGGTCGAACTCGCCGGGGCGAAATATCCCGCGCAGTTCGGCGGACAGACAATCGAGGCGATGGAAGGTGTGAGTTTGACGCCAGCCTTCGCGGGTAAATCCTTCGTTCGCTCGCAGCCGATCTTCTTCAACCACGAAGACAATCGCGCTGTTCGTGACGGCTCGTGGAAGCTCGTCGCGTTGAAGGGCAAACCGTGGGAACTCTACGACATTTCCGCTGATCGCACCGAGATGCACGATCTCGCCGCGCAGCAGCCCGAGCGTGTCGCTGGAATGGCCGCGCAGTATGACGCGTGGGCGAAGCGGACGCACGTGGAGGCGGATGTTCCCGAGTCCGCGCCCAAGGCGAAGAAAGCCAAGACTGCAAAGAAGAAGGCCGACAAGAAATAACAGTTATGAAATCCCCGCTGAAATGGACGCTGTTCTCACTGGTCTGGCTGCAGTGGCTCGCCCAGGCTGCATCACCCAACATCCTTCTCATCACGGCGGATGATCTTGGCCTGCAACTCGGCTGCTACGGTGACAAGGCGGTGCGCACGCCGCATCTCGACGCGCTCGCCAAGCGCGGGCGCCTGTTTGAAAACGCCTACGTCGCGCAGGCCTCCTGCAGCCCTTCGCGCAGTGCAATGTTCACCGGCTTGTATCCACACGCGAACGGCCAATACGGCCTGCTCAACGCCGGCGTCGGCTTCGAACTGCACGCACCGCTGCGCTCACAGACGATTCCTGCGCTGCTGAAGAAGGCCGGCTACCGCACCGGCATCCTCGGCAAACTGCACGTCGGCCCGGAGAATTCGTTTCCCTTCGACACGCGCATCAAGGTGGACACCCGCGACGTGAAGG
>CAYQCZ010000187.1:0-8167 GCA_964415955.1 uncultured Verrucomicrobiota bacterium
CAACTAAAGTCAGGCGCTGGATCAATGCAGAGCAGATAGCTGTCACGTCACTCACGTTGTAGAGCTTTGCTGTGCGCTCTATGCCGACTGGCTTGAAGCCGAGCTCAGCAAGGCCGTCTGCAGTTAGCGTGATTGGCGCCAATAGCTCGTTGAGTTCGCCCAGCTTCTCATCGATGTGCGTGGACTGCGTCCAGATGCGGCTGTTCACCAGCCGTTCCTCGTAATCGGCAAGATGCATCAATGCGGAGAAACTCTGCCCGAGCGACACCGGGTCGATGAATGTGAAGCGCGCCTTGCCGACGGGTGAGCCGGCAAGCAACCGCAGCACAACGGCGTTCAGGCAGGCGATCGCGGCTTCCCGTCCGCTCGGGCCGGTTTCAAGAATCACGCTGCCGGCGTCCGGGTGAAGCAGAAGCGCGGGAAGGGTCATCTGTCCGGGCAGAGGCAGCGCAAACCGGGCATCCCTGGGTGCGGCTTCGCACAAGGCCGCCATCCCGACCGAGATCGTTCCGAACCGTGCGGCGGCGGAGTGTGAGGAGGGCGGCTGCCAGGTTTTCCAGCCATCGTCACTCCACTTGGAGAACAGGTCGCGATCCACAGCCTCCGCCTGCCGGATCACCGCGCACAAGGATTCGGTCCTGCCATGCCATTCTTCCTTGAGGGATCGCAGCCCGGATTCCAGTTCCGCAGCAAGACGGTCCAGTGACCGGCGGGTGGCGGCTTCCAGCTGGTTTATCTCCGCTTGAATGGCGGCCTCGACATCCTTCAACGCAGCTTCATGCTGCGCCCGCGCGGCCTTGAGCCGGCCGGCGTGGACCGCCTCATGAGTTTCCATGATCTCCCTGCGCCGCTCGTCGAGCCTCTTCCGCGCATCGGCAGACTTCACTGCGGCGGTTTCATCAGCCATCGCCCAATGCTGCTCGTGTTCACGCATGGCATTGTCAAACGCGCTGCTGATGGCCTCTGTTTGCTGTTGTTTCCACGATTCAAGAGATGCGGCAAAGGCTTCGTGAAGGCCCCGCGCACGACCCAGGCTTGCCGCCACCTGCGTCATGACCGGTTTTGTCTGGCTCCAGGCCACACCCCAGAGCGTCAGGCTTAGGACCAGCAGAACGCCTGAAATCACACCCCCCATGGGCAGGGGGAAAGCCGCGCCGCCGGTGAATGACAACCCGAATGCCGCCGCCGCCGGGACAAGGGAGATCACCAGCCATGGAATGAAACGCCCGAATACTTTGGGAAACGTCCTGCCACGAAAGGTGGTCAGTGATTCCTCCGCCTGACTGATGAGCTGCTGCATCTCCTCGACGGCGGGCGCCAGATCCAGCACCTCGTCATCCAGTGCCCGGCTGGCGTCCAGCCACTGGTCGAATGTCCGGCTGTTGCGGAACAGGCTGCCTGCGGAGGCTTCCAGGGCGGTGAGCTGCTCATCGGCCTTCCTGAACGTGATCAGAACGCGCTCAATGGCTGCCAGATCGGCACCGCGTTGGCGTTCGAAATCCAGCCGCTCCTTTTGCAGGGAAAACTTGCGGCGTCCACGTGTCTCCTCAATGGCCGCCATCTCACGCTCAAGCAGGTCTTGATGCGCGGCCTCGATGCGTGCAGTGCGCCGGGCGGCGGCCGTGCCGGCGGCGGCGATGGCATCTGCAAGCGAGGCGTCCAGCGCCCCGATGCGTCCAGCGCGTTGCTGCTCAAGGGCCTCAAGCGCCTCGTCGCGGGTGCGTTTCTCCTTCGCGCTGCCGGAGTAGCAGACCGCCTGGAGTTTGGTTTCACGGGAGGCGAACTCCCGCGAAAGCTCCTTCAGCTCCTGCAATGCGTTGAGGATGTCCGTCGCCGATCCCTTAGTCACAATCACTCCTGATCTTTTGCACCATGACAGAGAGTTTTTCGGTGGCGGTCACCGCCGCACCCACCTTTTGTTTCAACTCCTCGATGAACCTCGCCTCAAACTCAGCGCTTTTGGCATCGCGCCAGTGGTCTTTTGTCTGATCCCAATGGGCCAGCAGCTCCCTGGTCAGGGCGGCCAGTCGTGTGGCATTGCCATGAATGTTCACGGGTGGTCTTCTCCGGGAAGCTTCAGGCCGCCCCCGTCACCAGGTTCCCCGGCCGGCGGGGTGGAAACAGGAGCTGTGGCTGGGTTTTCGGACGCCGGACTGGATTTCGCCGCCCCTCGTGCGTCCCCATAATCCTCCAGCGCCTTGATCATCGCGTCCAGGCTGGCAATGGCCTCGCTGGCATCCTTGGACAGAAAGGTATGGAGACTGTTGAGCTTCCGCACTTCGGGTTCAATCCGACTGTCAAAATCCCGTTGCCATCTTTTGACCCGGAGCAGCGACTCCTGGGCTTCTTCAAGGGCGGCCTTCGCCTTGCGCACGGCCATGCGTTCCTCGACCGTGGGTTCGCGCAGGCTGGCAAGCTCGGCGCTGTAAAGCCGCTGCTGGGCTTCCTCCAGCAGCCGGGTGCGGCGGCGGATCTGGCCCTCCCAATGGATGCGCTGGTCCATTTGCAGCCACTGGCGCAGACGCAGGACGTCGCCGGAAATCTCCTCGACCGTGGAGCGTGCGTTGTCGCGATAGTTCACCAGTTGCGCCATGAAGGCCGCCAGGGCATCCACCGATGTGACGCGGGCCTGGGAGGACATGATCAACGCTGGTTGAGGTAGTCCTCGATGCGCTGGGCCTTGCGCAGGAGGAAGGGGATGTGTTCGTTGGAAGCCTCGACAAACCTGTGCATCACCTTCATGGACTGGCGGAATTCCTCGGCAAACTTGTGGTGCTCCTGATCCTGCCATGTGTCCCCCAGGGCGGCGAAACGACCTTGCAGAAGCGCCGCGCGACCCTGCATTTCACTGGTGAAGCGCTTGAGTTCCTCGGCGAACCGACGGACCTCCTCCGGATTCATAATGGCCTGTGGCATGGCGGCTTGCGTGTTGGGTTTGGGTGAAGATGCCCTGTCCGGCCCGTGATGGCAAACACGGGTTCCATTCCGGCCCGGAAAACAGCATTCCCAGGGTCAAAACGGTCGCAATTATCAATAATTCACCAAAAATAACCTGCAAATAACCCTTGCAACCCGGCCCAAAAACCGCACTCTGCCGCCCGCACTAAGATGACTCAGAGTCTCAGGGCATGGTAAATCGTCAGGTGAACGTGATTCAGTGATGATTTGAAACCCGATGGTCGGGAACAGTCTGGTAGAGCGGAGTTGGTCTGGTAGCAAATCATCAATGAGCACGAAACTGTTTGTGGGAAATCTTTCCTTCAACGCAACCGAAATCGAACTGCAGGACGCGTTCGCAGCCCATGGCACTGTGGTGCAGGTGGACCTGATTCAGGACCGCATGACCGGCAAGCCCCGTGGCTTCGCGTTCGTCACCATGAGCACCCCCGAGGAAGCCGAAGCCGCCATTGGCGCGCTGCACGGCGCAAACGTGGGCGGCCGCAGCCTCACCGTCAACATCGCCCGTCCCCGCGAGGAACGTCCCCGTGGTGGTGGCGGTGGTGGTGGCTTTGGCGGCGGTGGCGGCGGCGGACGTCGTGAATTCCGCGGCGGCGGTGGCGGTGGCGGTGGCGACTTCCGCGGTGGTGGCGAGCGCCGTGAGCGCCGTTACTAAGCTTCGCATCTGAGAAGCATTTCGCTGGGTGTGGGATGCTGCTGGCATCCCGCACCCTTTTTGATTTTTGGGAAGAAGAGAGAGACACAGATGGAAGAACCAATCACAGTCGAAGGCAACGTCACCGACGTCCTTCCAGGGACGATGTTTCGCGTCAAGCTGGACAACCAGCACCTCGTCCTGGCGCACATCTCCGGCAAAATGCGCAAGCGCTTCATCCGTCTCACCGTGGGCGACCGCGTAAAGATGGAAATGTCCCCCTACGATCTGGAAAAGGCCCGGATCGTTTACCGCCTGCGCTGAGACGCAGGCATGGTCACCTCAAAGCCACGGGGCGGCGAAGCCCGTCCTGATGGCACTTCATCGCAGGCTTGTCCCTCCGCCCGCTTCGGGCCATGGTCGTGCATTCTCAACTGCCCGACCCATGCAACATGCCCGTGATCTTTCCCGCCTGGTCGCCTTTGCCGCCTCATTGGTTTTGACTCCCGGCCTGCCGGCTCAGGACAACGGCACCGAGGCACCCTTCGACCCCAGGCTGCTGGAATTTGTGCGCGGATTCAAAGGCCGCGGTTCGGTGGGAGACTTTTCCATCCCGCCCCGGTCCCCGGAGGAAACGGTCAAGTCCTTCAAGCTGGCCGATGGGCTCGTCGCCGAACTGGTCGCCTCCGAACCCGTCATCCGCCAGCCGTTGAATCTTCATTTCGACGAGCGCGGCCGCCTGTGGGTGGTCCAATACATCCAGTATCCATTCTTTGCCGGTCTCAAGGTGGTGAAATACGACGAGCACCTCCGCGCGGTGTTCGACAAGGTGCCGCCCGCGCCGCCCAACCACACGCCCGGCGCGGACAAGATCACCATCCTCGAAGACAAGGATGGCGACGGCACGTTCGAGTCGCACAAGGATTTCGTGACCGGCCTGAACATCGCCACCAGCGTCTGCACCGGGCGCAGCGGCGTGTGGGTGTTGAACCCGCCCTACCTTCTTTTCTATCCGGACAACAACCGCGACGACATCCCCGACGGACCGCCCGTGGTGCATCTCTCAGGGTTTGGGTTGCAGGACACGCACTCGGTGGCAACCAGCCTTCATTGGGGGCCGGACGGCTGGCTCTATGGCGCGAACGGCAGCACCACGACCGGTGATGTGAAGGGTGTGAAATGGCTCGGTCAATGCATCTGGCGTTATCACACCACCACAGGTGATTTTGAGGTCTTCGCCGAAGGCGGCGGCAACACCATGAGCCTGGAATTCGATTCACAGGGCCGCTGCCTTTCCGGCACCAACCACGGCAACACCCGCGGCATGCACTACGCCCAGGGCAGCGCGGGCATCAAAAACTGGGGCAAACACGGCCCGCTGATCAATCCCTACTCCTTCGGCTGGTTCGAGCACATGGCGCACAAGGGCTACCAGCCGCGCTTTGCCCAATCCATGATCGTCTATGAAGGCGGTGCCATCCCGCAGCTCGAAGGAACTCTGGTCGCCTCCATGTCGCTCACGCATCGTGTGCAGGCCAGCCGCATTCTGACCGACACCTCCACCTTTCAGACCGTGGACATTGAGCCGCCCGTGCTGGACGCCGCCGACAAGTGGTTCCGGCCCGTGGACACCCGCGTGGGACCGGACGGCGCGATCTACATCGCCGACTGGTATGACACGCGCCTGACTCATGTGGACCCGCGCGACACCTGGGACCGGGAACGCGGGCGCATTTACCGCATCAAGGCCGCTTCAGGTGGGTCCGCTCACGCCGCGGGCCACCTTCTCCCGACGCCTGGCAAAACCTTCGACCTCGCCAGACTCTCGAATCAGGAACTCACCGCGCTGCTGTCACATCCAAACAAGTGGTTTCGCCAGACCGCACAACGCATCTTTGCCGACCGTCATGACATCACCCATGCGCCGGAGCTCAAGAAAATCGTCGAGCGTGAAACCGGCCAGCTTGCGCTCGAGGCCTTCTGGGCGGTGAACCACTGCGGCGGATTCGATGATGCGTTCGCAGCCAAAACCATCGCCCATGAAAACCCGTTTGTGAGGTATTGGACCGTGCGGCTGCTTGGCGACACGGGTCGCGTGTCCGCATCCATCCAGAAGCAGCTCGTTTCCAAAGCCCGATTGGAAACCCATGCCGAAGTGCGGGGCCAGATGGCCGGCACGGCCAAACGCATCCCTGCTCCGGATGCCATGCCAGTCATCCGTGAACTGCTCCTCCATGCTGAAGACGTGAACGACAAATACATCCCGCTGCTGCTCTGGTGGGCCATCGAGAGCAAGGCCGTGACCGGACGCGCGCTGCTGCTGGACATGCTCCGGGAAAGTCCCCTCTGGCATGCGCCCGTCATGCGCGCACACATCGTTTCACGTTTGGGCCAGCGTTACACGGCGGAGCGCACCACGGAGAATCTCAAGACCGCGGCGGCCCTGCTGGCAATGGCACCCGGTGATGAGGACGTTGACCTGCTGATCAAGGGCATGGAGGCGGGCTTGCAGGGGGATGCTGTTCATAGCGTGCCCGGAGAACTGCGCCAGCAGGTGGACATGGTCTGGAAGCGCCGACCGCACACGCCCGTCCTCATGAGCTTCGCCGCACGGCTTGGACATCCGGCGGCCACGGATGCCGCCGTGGAGCGACTGGGCGATGCAAAGACATCTGCCAGTGACCGGCGGCAGTTGCTGGAACTGCTTTCACAACGCCGCGTGGAGGCCGCCGTGCCGGTGATGCTGGACATGTTGCGGCGTGAGAAGTCCGACAGCTCACGCATCGACCTGCTCAATGCACTTCAACGCTTTGACCGTCTGGAAGTGGCGCGGACGATGCTGGAGCTTTATCCCGGCATGAGTGCAAGGGTCCGCCAGACCGCCCAGGGCATTTTGTTCAGCCGGGCACCATGGGCGCTGTCGCTTCTGGAAGCGGTGGACAACGGTGCCATCAAACCCGAGCAGATCAACGCCGCCAGCCTCTTGACCGTGCAGGGTTACAACGATGCGCGCGCCCATGCCCTGGTGAAGAAACACTGGGGCAGGCTCCAGCAAAGCTCGGAGGAAAAGGAGCAGCGTGTGGCCGAGGTGCGGCGGCTGCTGTCCGGGGGCAGGGGCGATGCGAAGGCGGGCGCGGAGCTGTTCACATTGCTCTGCGCCACATGCCACACACTCAACGGCAAGGGCGGCAAGATTGGGCCGGACCTGACCGGTTACGAGCGGGACAACCTGGATTTCATGCTCCCTGCGATCATTGATCCCAGCCTGGGCATCCGCGAGGAATACACCGCATTCAATCTCAACACCCGCGACGGCCAGTCATTGACCGGGTTCATCATGGACCAGAACAACCAGTCCGTGACCCTGATGGATCTCGCTGGGAACCGCACAACCCTGGCGCGGGAGCAGATCGAAAGCCTTCAGGCCTCGCACACTTCACTCATGCCCGAGGGCCTGCTGGACACCCTGAACGCCGGACAGGTGCGCGACTTGTTCGCGTATCTGATGGCGCGCTGATGGAGTTTGCCCTGCTGCCGGCGGACTGGTGCTGGGATGTTCAAGCGCGTGTCCCCGGTTGATCTGCCAGAGCGGTGTTCGGAAATGCTGTGCCCGCAAGATGAAAGGGTGACGGCGGACGAGTGGGTTTCCCACCGCCATTCAATCGCCGGAATCCCTTTGCGTTTTTTGAGCTTCAGGTTTGCTATTGCGTCATGAACTCACGCCGCCAGTTTCTCGCCACCAGCGCCGGGGCATTGCTCGCTGGTGCCTCCGCCCCGGACGCCGCTGCTGCTTCGACGCAGAAGCTTCCCGCCAGGCGCATCCAGTTCGCGATTGCGAGCTACTCCTACTGGCACTTCCGCACGGCGAAGGTTCCCATCGAGACGGTGATGGACAAGAGCGCAGCGATTGGTGTTGCCGCAGTGGACATCCTGCATCGCCAGATGGCGATCGAGGAGAAGGCACCGCTGGACGCTGCGGGGCGCGCCTACCTGCGAAAGCTCAAACGGCACGCGTTCCGCAACGGCCTCGGCATCTGCTGCCTGTCCACGCACCAGAGTTTTGTCCAGCCCAAGCCCGGGGCGCTCACGGAAAACGTCGAGCACACCAAGAAGTGCATCGAGATCGCCTACGAACTGGGCTGCCAGAGCATCCGCATCAACACCGGACGCTGGGGCACCTCCAAGGATTTCGACGAGCTGATGAAGAATCGCGGCATCGAGCCGGTCCTGCCGGGCTACACGGAGGAGGAGGGTTTCAAGTGGTGCATCGAGGGCATCGAGCGTTGCCTGCCCAAGGCGGAGGAATGCGGCGTGGTGCTCGCGCTGGAGAATCATTGGGGCCTCGCGCGCACGCCCGAGGGGTTGTTGCGCATCTTGAACAGCATTTCGTCGCCCTGGCTGGGCGGTCTGATGGACACGGGCAATTTTCTCGAAGATCCCTACACAAAGCTGGAGGCCATCGCGCCGAAGACGATTTACGTGCAGGCCAAGACCTACCACGGCGGCGGCGAATGGTATTCGCTGGATCTGGACTATGACCGCATCGCGCGCCTGCTGGCGAAGGCGGGCTACACC
>CAYQCZ010000188.1:0-8157 GCA_964415955.1 uncultured Verrucomicrobiota bacterium
CAGAATACTCCACCCTCCTATAATATCAATGACTTGTTGGACACTACACTAGGATTGTCCTCGCCCGTGGTGATGGACGGCCAGGTGTGGCTGACGACGGCGACCGAGGACGGGCGCGAGTATTACGTGCTCCGTGTGGACGCTGCGACCGGCAAGATGCTCGCAAACGAGAAAATGTTTGACCTGTCGGAGCCCGAGCCGATGGGCAATGGCTCGCGCGACAACAGTTACGCGACGCCTTCCTGCGTGGCCGAACCGGGACGCGTCTATGTCCATTACGGCAGTCCGGGCACGGCGTGCCTCGATGCCGCCACGGGCAAGGTGCTCTGGAAACGCGATGATCTGAAATGCCGGCATTATCGGGGCGCATCGTCATCGCCGGTGTTGTTCGGTGATCTGCTGATCCTGACGTTTGACGGTGCGGATTTGCAGTATCACGTGGCACTGGACAAACACACCGGCAAGACCGTCTGGCTGACAAAACGATCGGTCGCGTGGAATGACGAGAACGTTGACAACAAACTGGCCAAGGACGGTGACTGGCGCAAGGCGCACAGCACGCCGTTGATTGTCGATTGGAAGGGAGAACCGCTCATGTTCAGTGCGGGTGCCAAGGCCGCGTATGGTTACAACCCCCGGACCGGCAAGGAGCTGTGGCGCGTGGAGCACGTGTCCTATTCCGCCGCGCCACGGCCCGTGTTCCGCGATGGCCATTTCTTCTTCGTCACCGGTTTCAGCACCGGCGCGCAGATGTGGTCGGTGAAAGCCGGCGGCAAGGGCGTGGTAACCGACACCCACGTGGACTGGCGGCTCGACACGCCGATCCCCAAGTATTCATCACCGATCATCGTGGACGACCTGCTTTACCTGTCCATGGACGACGCCTTCCTCGCGTGCGTCGAGGCGGACACGGGCAAAGTGGTCTGGAAGGAACGCGTCGGCGGGCGGTTCCGCGCGTGTCCGATTTACGCCGATGGACGGATCTATTTCTTCAGCCTCGAAGGCGTGACCACCGTGATCAAACCGGGTCGCACGTTTGAGGTTCTGGCTACGAACACCCTTGCGGACAAAGCTCCGAACGACGATCCACGGCGGGGTCCCGGTTTCATGGCGTCGCCCGCAGTGGTAGGAAAATCCCTGATCGTGCGGACGCGGCATCACCTGTATCGCATCGAAGGCGAGTAGGCGCGTTCCGATGCGGGCCGCAAAAACGGAGATGAAGCTCAAAGTTCAAAGGCTAAAGTTCAAAGGAAGTTCCAACATGCAAACTTCAATTCACCTCCAGGCGCGATCATCGCTGTCGTTGTTCCTTTGGCTCCTGGCCCTTCCCTTGTCCTTTAGCCTTTGCCCTTTGTCCTTCGCCGTCGCGCCTCGCCCGAACATCGTCTTCATCTACGCCGACGATCTTGGCTTTGGCGATCTCGCGTGCCACGGGCATCCGAAGATCAAGACGCCGAACCTCGACCGCATGGCGCGCGAGGGGACGGATTTCTGGAGTTTCACGGTCGTGAATCCGGTGTGCTCGCCGAGCCGCACGGGCATTGTCACGGGACAATTTCCCTCGCGCTGGGGTGTGCATCAGCACTTCGCGTCGCACGACCAGAACGTCGAGCGCAACATGCCCGACTGGCTCGATCCCAAGGCGCCGTTGCTCCCGCGCGTGATAAAGGAGGCCGGCTATCGCACGGCGCATTACGGCAAATGGCATCTCTCTGGCGGCGGACTTGCGGATGCGCCCCTGCCAGCAGTTTACGGATATGACGATGCCGCCGTGTGGACCGGGCCGGGCAAGCATGTTTTCGACGGCACGGACTACAAGATGGAGAAGGGCGATGCCTCGGCGCATGACGATCACGCCGCTTCATGGATCAGCGTGGCCGCCACGGACCACGCGGTGAAATTCATCCGCGACGCGAAAGGCGGGCCATTCTACCTGAACCTCTGGCTCCACGAGACGCATCATCTCGTCTCCGCCACCACCGACGACAAGAGGCCGTATCCCGACGTCACCGAGCCGCATCGCACTTATTACGCCGCCGTCACGCGCGCGGACCGGCAAGTGGGTCGTATTCTTGATGTGCTCGATGAACTCGGACTCGCGAAAGACACCATCGTCATGTTCTCCAGCGACAACGGTCCTGAGAACAGTCACACGCAACCGGGCCAAAAATTCTATTACAGCCAGGGCAGCACGGGTGGGCTGCGTGGACGCAAGCGCAGTCTGCTGATGGGTGGAGTAAACGTGCCGTTCCTCGTGCGCTGGCCGGGCGTCGTGCCGGCGGGTCGCGTGGACAAGGAAACCGCCCTTGCCGGAGTGGATGTCTTCCCGACGCTGCTCGCCGCCACGGGAACGACCGCGCCCAAGGGCTACGAGTCCGATGGCGAGAACATGCTGCCCGCGTTGAAAGGCCAGCCGCAGACGCGCACCAAACCGGTCTTCTGGTGGTGGCAGGGCGGCCACGGCGGCGACGACTGGCCGGCCTTTGCAATGCGCGACGGTCCGTGGGTCCTGATCATGGACGAAAAGAAGGAGCGCGCGGAGTTGCACAACGTCGTCGCCGACCGCGCGCAGTCGAAGAACCTCGTGACGGAGCAACCGGCCCGCGTGGCGCAGATGCGGGCGGAGATCGAGAAATGGTTCGCGACGCTGCCGACGAAAGTGGACCCCGCGCTGCAGTCGAAAGTCACCCGGGCGGCGGCGAAGAAAAAGGCGGCTCCGGCGAGCGCAACCACGCTGAGCGGGAATCGCGCCCGCGCCTTCGGCAACTGGGACAAGGACCAGGACGGCATTCTGACCTTGGAGGAATACCGCAACGGCCTTGGCAAGAAAGACGACGCGGAAAAGCGCTTCAAGAACTTCGACAAGAACGGTGATGGCAAACTGACGCGCGAGGAGTTTGTGGGTTCGCATTAACTTTGAGCAGAATGTTCGTCCGGTAACTCGCCGGTGGCCCCGGCGTCATTTCCACCATGACTGTCGCACAGTGGACTCTGGCTGTTTCGGCGCTCCTCCTTGGGTGCAGCACTGCGCTCGCCCAGGCCACGTTGCAGGAGGCATTCAACCGGGCGGACCGCGACGGTGACGGCAAGCTTTCCACTGCGGAGATTGGAGTTTTTGCCCAGCTAAAAGCCCGGCTCGCAGGTGCCGACACGAATGGCGACGGGTTTGTGACGCTGACCGAGTTTCGCGCACAGATGATGAAGACGCGTGACGCGGTCGCATCCGCCGGCACTGCCAGCAGCAACCGTCTCACCTCAGGTGATGACACGCGCACGGTGACGATTGGAGGCTTGCAGCGCCGCTACCGCGTGCATGTGCCGCCCCGATACGACGCATCGAAGCCGACGCCGGTCGTGATCGCCTTTCATGGCGGCGGTGGAAATCCGGAAAGCATGGTGCGGCTCAGTGGATTGAACGGAAAGTCGGACGAGGCGGGTTTCATCGTCGTGTATCCCTACGGCAGCGGCCCGGACCCGGAGCGCGGCCTGAGCTTCAATGGCGGCGAGTGCTGCGCCCATGCCATGTTTCAAAAGGTGGACGATGTGGGTTTCACCCGCGCGCTACTGGATGATCTGGCCACGGTTGCGAATGTGGACGCCGACCGCATCTTCGCCACCGGGCTGTCCAACGGCGGCATCATGTCGCATTACGTGGCGTCGGAGTTGTCCGACCGCATCGCCGCCATCGCGCCGGTCGGTGGGCCGCTCATGATGCCCGCGCCTAATGCGAAGCGCGCCGTCCCTGTGATGCACTTCCACGGCACAGCGGATGAGTTTGCGCCCTTCAAAGGCGGCTATGGCAAGGGAGCCGGTGGCGGCAAAGGCGTGACGGATTTTCGTTCGGTCGAGCATACGATTCAGTCCTGGGTCAAAGCCAACGGATGCAATCCAACACCGAAAATCGAGGCGCTTCCCGACAAGGCTGACGACGGCATGCGCGTCTCGCGCAAGACGTGGAGCGGCGGCCGCGACGGATCGGAAGTGGTGCTGATCGAGATCAAGGGCGGCGGGCACACGTGGCCAGGGATGAAGCCCATCGTGGCAATGCTGGGACCGTCCACGATGGACATCTCGGCGAACGATTTGATGTGGGAGTTTTTTCAAAGGCATCCGCGCCGCATGGAGACTGTCGAATGAAGCCGAAACTGGTCACGTTGCTGTTCGTGGTCTTCGTCGCAGTGGCGCACGTCGGTGCGGAGGTGACGCTCACCGATGCCGAAGGACGTTTGCGCATGGCGCTGCAGATCGCCCGTGAGCGCAATGACCGCGCGCTCGTGGCCGAGGTGGAAGGGACGGGGCGAAAGATTCTTGAGACGTTGAAGGCAGGTTCGGCGACCGACGTGGACGCGAGTTTGCGCGCGCTCGAAAGCAAGGTGGGCATTGATCCCGGCGGCTGGTCCATGGCGGCACAACCGTTGTTTCATCCCACGGCGGAAATGCTCACGCGCTCCCGCGAACTGCATCCGCGGCTCGTGGCGGCGATGCAGGCGAACGACCCCGCGCGCGTTCGCGCCGTCACTGCGGAAATGCTCGCGGTGCTGGGTGATCAAGCGGGTGTTCCTGATGGACGTCGTGCGGGCATCAAGCCCGCACCGAACGCGATCGACGAAGCGGCGGCGACGCGGTTGTTCCTCGATGCGCTGGCGAGTGAGAGCAGTCGGTTGCGTCCGTTGCTGGCGGGGAAACCGCTGCCGGACCAGATGCTCCGCTTCTACGGCTACCTGCTCGATGCCACCGCCACGATTCGCCCCTTCGTCGCGAAACATCAGCCGGGCCGTCTTGCCGAGATCGATCGTCTGATGGACGGACTCGCGACGATCCTCACCGGATTGCAGCAACCTGCCGGGCATTTTCCTTTTCCCGATCTGCGCGGGAAGAACCTTCGCTTCGGTGCGATGACTGATCGCCATCTCGCGGCGGGGCAGGTGGAAGTGCGCGATGGCTGGATCATATCGCCCGACCCTGAGGGCGGCTCGCAGTTTGATACGGGTGTCGTGCGCGCGGTCGTGCAGGCGCTGGCCGGGCTGTCCGCGATTGATGCGAAGCGCATCGCCCTCTATGGCGGCAGCGGCGGCGGCAGCATCGCGCTGGAACTTGGCGCCGATCCAAAGGTTCGTGCGGTAATCGCGGGCGAACCGGCCACGGTGCTCTACACCGGCATGCTCACCACCGGCGATTACGGGCCGCGCCTGGAAATGATGGCCGCCCCGGAAAAGTTTCTCACCGAGGAACTGCGCCAGCGAACCTTGGAAAAACTCAAGACCCTGCGCGCGCCGGTCCTCATCCTGCACAGCGACCAGCATGATCTACGCAAGCTCAACGCGCCGCTCTTCCTGCCACTGATGAAGCAGGCCGGCGTGAAGGTGGACTACCGCGAGTATCCCGGCTACGGCCACGGTTTTTATTTGGGCGCGGGCGATGACCGCTGGGGAAAGGGCGCGGACGAAAAGGTAGTGCAAGAACTCATGCGCGATGTGGGGGCGTTTCTCGAAAGGGAGATGCCGCCCACTGTGCCGTCGGGTGCCGGTGCCGATGCCAAGATCGACTGGACATTGCCACCCGTGACCGCGCCTCGAGTGCAGCATCACACGTTCATAAGCCAGGCAGCGAAAGCGGAGGTCAGCTTTCATCTCTACACTCCCGAGGTTTACGATAACGAACTGGTGAAGCGTTTTCCCGTGCTCTACTGGCTGCATGGCACTGGCGGCGGACGCGCTGGCATCGCGCCCATGGCTGCGTGGTTTGATGCGGCCATTCGTGAGGGGAAGATTCCGCCGATGCTCGTGGTATTTCCCAACGGACTCGCGACGAGCATGTGGTGCGACTCCAAGGACGGCGTCGTGCCGATGGAAACGATCGTCGTGAAGGAACTCGTGCCACACATCGACTCCACCTTTCGCACCATCGCGAAGCGCGAGGGGCGCTTGATCGAGGGCTTCAGCATGGGCGGCTACGGCGCGGCGAGGCTCGGTTTGAAACATCCAGATGTCTTCGCCGGCTTCTCCTGCCTCGCCGGAGGTCCGCTGGATCTCGACTTTGCCGGGCCGCGCGCCGCGGGCAATCCCGTCGAGCGCGAGCGGATTTTTCAGGATACGTTTGGCGGCGATCTCGACTACTACCGCGCGGTGAGCCCGCTCACCCTCGCCACAGCGCAAGCCGATCACGTGCGCGGCAAACTCACCATCCGCATCGCCGCCGGTTTGCGCGACAACACCGGCCCGCTGAACCGCGCCTTCTCCGACCGGCTCAACGAACTCCAGATCAGGCACGCCTTCACCAAGGTGCCCGGCGTCGGCCATGACACACTGGCGCTGCTCAAAGGACTCGGCGAAGAGAACTGGACTTTCTACAATCAAATCCTTGGAACTCTGAAGCAATCCACGCATGATCCCTAACATTTGAATCACCATTGAACAACCGATTGCCTTGCTTCGTGCGTGTCGTCTTCCTTTCCTGCTTCTTTTTGATGCATGCGTGTGTCGTGGGCCTCGCGCAGAGCCCCACCGACGTGATTGTCTATGGCTCCACCCCGGGCGGTTTCTGCGCCGCCATCGCTGCTGCGCGCGAGGGGGCTTCGGTGATTCTGCTGGAGCCGACGGATCATGTCGGCGGGCTGAGCACCGGCGGGTTGAGCCACTGCGACTCGAACCAGATGCGGCGCGAGACGTTGATGGGTCTGTTCGACGAGTGGCACCGGCGCGTGGTGAAGGACTACACCGATCGCGGGCTTCCTGCGCCTTACGACCCGACAGTCAAGGATCAGGCGCTTTGGACGTTTGAGCCGCATGTCGCGATGCGCGTGACGCGGGCGATGCTCAAGGAGGCCGGCGTCACCGTGCTGTCCGGGCGTTATCTGCAATCCGTCACGAAGGATGGCCCGAAGATCACGTCACTCGTCACCAAGGACGGCACGTTCACGGCCAGGGTGTTTGTGGACGGCACCTACGAGGGCGATCTCATGGCGGCGGCGGGCGTGGAGTGGACCATTGGCCGCGAGGGGCGCGCGGAGTTCGGCGAATCCTACGCGGGGAAGCGTTACCCGAAGGCGAAAATGAACATCAGCGGCTTCGATGATGCGGGCAATCTTCTGCCGCTGGTGACGACGAGCGATGCCGGCCCCGACGACGCGGGCGACACGAACATCATGACCTACAGTTTCCGGCTCTGCCTCACTCGCGATCCCGCGAAGATGGTGCCGATGCCCGCACCCGCAAACTACGACCCGGCGCGCTTCGAACTCGCCCGCCGCGTGCTCAAGGCCGGCATCCGTGGGGTGGGCTTCGACATGTATCCGCTGCCCGGTGGCAAGATTGATGGCAACAACTCCATCGGCGGACAGATTTCGCTTGGTCTCGTGGGCGGCTGCAATACGTGGCACAGCGCCGATGAGGCGGGCCGGCAAAAGATCTGGGAGGACCACAAACAATACACGCTGGAGTTCATCCACTTTCTCCGCTCCGACGACGCCGTGCCGCCGCAACTCCGCGCCCAGTATGCCAGCCTCGGGCTGTGCAAGGACGAGTTCGCCGGCACCGCGCATTTCCCGCCTGCGCTATACGTGCGCGAGTCGCGGCGCATGAAGGGCCTGTATGTGATCTCGCAAAAGGACATCCTCGACTCGCCGGAAAAGGACGACGCCATCGCCATCTCCTCGTTCCCGATTGATTCGCACGACTGCCAGCGCGTGGCGTTGAAAGACGGCGGCGTCATCAATGAAGGCACCATCTTCCCCGTGCGCTTCGCGAATCCCAAGGTCGGCTACGCCTATCATGTGCCCTACCGGGCCGTGCTGCCCAAGCCGGAGCAGTGCAGCAACCTGCTCGTGCCCATTGCTCTCTCCTGCACGCACGTCGCTATTTCGTCGCTTCGGATCGAGGGCGCGTGGATGGCCATCGGCCAGGGCGCGGGCATCGCCGCGGCACTGGCCGCCAAACGTGAAGTGGCCGTGCAGGCGCTGCCTTATCCAGTGTTGCGCGAGCGATTGCTGGCCCAAGGCATGGTGCTGGAGTTGCCGGAGGCGCCAAAGGCACAACCAGTCCCGAGAGCGGGATTAACACCGGTGGATTCCCTACCGGGCATTGTGCTCGACGACGCCAGTGCGGAGCTGGCCGGGGATTGGGTGCGCTCAACGAACTTCAAGCCGTTCATCGGAACCGG
>CAYQCZ010000189.1:0-8148 GCA_964415955.1 uncultured Verrucomicrobiota bacterium
TGTCACCCAGCAGCACGCAGCTGGGATATTTCCAAGTGATCGACGAACCCGTCTCCACCTGCGTCCAGGAAATCTTCGAGTTGCGGCCCTTGCACATGCCGCGCTTGGTGACGAAGTTGTAGATGCCACCCTTGCCGTTTTCATCGCCGGGATACCAGTTCTGCACGGTCGAGTATTTGATCTCGGCCTTTTCCAGGGCGACCAGTTCCACCACGGCTGCGTGAAGCTGGTTCTCGTCACGCATTGGCGCGGTGCAACCTTCGAGGTAGCTCACATACGCGCCATCCTCAGCGACGATCAACGTGCGCTCAAACTGGCCCGTGTTCGCCGCGTTGATGCGGAAGTAGGTGGAAAGCTCCATTGGACAGCGGACGCCCTTCGGGATGAAGCAGAACGAGCCGTCGCTGAACACCGCGCTGTTCAACGCCGCGTAAAAATTGTCTGTGTAAGGGACAACGGTCCCCAGATACTTGCGGACCAGGTCCGGATGCTCCTTCACGGCCTCACTGAACGAGCAGAAGATCACGCCCTTTTTTGCGAGTGTGTCCTTGAATGTCGTCCCGACCGAGACACTATCAAACACAGCATCCACAGCGACCCCTGCCAGGCGTTCACGTTCACGCAGTGGAATGCCGAGCTTTTCGTAGGTCTCCAGAAGTTTGGGATCGACCTCGTCGAGGCTCTTCGGTCCGTCACCTTTTTTCTTGGGTGCGGAATAGTAGCAACTGGCCTGAAAATCGACCGGCGGATACTTCACCTTGGGCCATTCCGGGCATTTCATCGTGGTCCAGTGGCGGTAGGCCTTCAGACGCCATTCCAGCAGCCATTCCGGTTCTTCTTTCTTCGCCGAGATGAAGCGGACGATGTCCTCGTTCAACCCGGGGGGTGCGGAGTCGGCTTCGACATCGGTGATGAAGCCGTATTTATACTGCTGTTTGACAAAACCTTCGATCGTCTCGGTTGCTGTGCTCATCTGGAAATCCGTATGAAAATGTCTGCGAAGCTTCCGACTTAATGCGCCCGGGTGCCGGCGCATTTACGGCATCGGCCGTGTATGGACACGTCGAACCGTCGCGCTTGGAACCCATCGGGCAGTTGAATGCCCGGGTTTGGCGCTTCGAGATCGACATCGAACAACTGGCCGCAGCTTTCGCAATAAAAATGACAGTGCTCGTGCATGTTCGGGCAGTAACGCATCGCCCCACGTTCCACATGCACCTGTTTGACCAGTCCGCATTTCACCAGCGCATCCAGGCAGTTGTAAACCGTGGCCAGCGATATCTCGGGCAGGCCCGCCTTGGCGCGCAGGAACACCTCCTCGGCCGATGGATGATCGCGCTTGCCCAGCAGTGTGTCATAGACCTGCCGGCGCTGAGGCGTGAAACGCAGCCCGCCATCGGCAAGACGGGCGTTCAATTCCTTCTGGCTGGTTGCGTTGGACCGCGAACTCATGGGAGAAACGCTAGAGCAAACTCCGGACCCGTCAAGATTTAGAATAATTCTAATTCTAAACAGGAGTTCCGGTGATGCGTCCGCAGGCCCGATGTCCTCTGTCACATGATGCTCCGGTTGAAGACGTTTCTCCGGTGACGGAGGGTTTTACTTCTGGCCCCACGCGCGAATGGGCACTAGCCTGCTTGCGCAAGAAATGCACAGCCATGCATCACACTGGAAACAACCTGCAACCCGTGGAAGCCGCCGAACTGCACTTCGGCGACGTGCATCCTCTGGTGGACCAGCTGGGATGCACTGAAGGGCTTGTGGAGCTGGCCACTGCGGCAAACGCACTTTCCATGGACAGGGTGAACTGCCGCAAGTCCCTGCTGCATTTTCTGGAGGCTTATCAGGTCCAGCTGCTGACCCCCATCGAACTGCCTGTCATCCGCCGTGCCCACGCCTACGCCTCCATGGGGCAATCGAGGGAACTCATTGCGCTGGACCGCGAACTGGCACAGGTGGCTCTGCTGCATCAGTTTGCCTCCGCCAGCCAGCGCGTGGGTTGTGGGCAGTTGCGGCGTCTGCGTCCCTTGCGTGACCAGCGTGTGGTGCAGCGGTATCTGAAGGCCGTTGACGACGGCGAGGCCCACGGCTGGCACACAGTGGTCTATGGACTGACACTTGGATTGTATTCGCTTCCCTTGAGACAGGGCCTGATGGGTTACGCACAACAGACACTGCGCGGGTTTGTAAACTCTGCCGCGCGCCCGTTGATGCTCACGGAAGGCGAGGCGAATGACATTTTCAACCAGTGCAGCGGGAACCTCGCCTCATCGATGGAGCAAGCCATCGTCGGTGTGGCTGCAAAGTAACCCCGCCAACCGGCTTCTTCCGCAGTCCGCCACTCACGGCACGTTCAACTGAACAATTCCGCCGCCGGCTCGCCCATGTCCGTAATCGGCACGGGACGGTCGCCATCATACAGCACTTTGGCGGGATTGATCCCCAACGCGCAATGAATGGTCGCATGGGCATCCGGCACGGACATCGGACGTTTCACGGCGGTCTTGCCCAGTTCGTCGGACTCGCCAATGGCCTGGCCGGTCTTCAATCCGCCGCCAGCCAGCACGACGGTGAAATTCTTCGACCAATGACCGCGCCCGCCGCCGCCATCGAATTCCGGCGGACGGCCAAACTCGCTGGCCACCACGATGAGCGTCTTGTCCAGCAGCCTGTTCTTTTCCAGGTCCGTCACCAGCGTGTGCAGTGACTGGTCGAGATCCTTGATCAACAAATGCTGGTTGAGCTGGCCGTCGTTGTGGGTGTCCCAGCCGGTGCCGTTGACGAAGTTCAGATTGAAGGACACCTCAGTGAACCGCACACCGCGTTGCACCAGACGTCGCGCCAGCAGGCAGCGCTGGCCGAACTCCGTCCCGTAGGCCTCGCGCAGGCTGGATGGCTCGGAGTCCAGCTTGAACGCGCTCATGAAATCACCATTCGCCAGATCGAAGCTCTCACCCAGCGCCTCGTCATATTCCTTGACCACCTTGTCGGACGGATTGCGCCCCGCAAACTCCTTGCGCAGCACGGCCAGCAACTGTTCGCGGTCGGACTGGCGTGCGGTGGACACATACGAGGGACGCGTCAATCCCGCCGGCCCCTTCTCGGTGTCGGTGAGATAGACGAAGCCGTATTTTGCGCCCAGATAACCGGGCCCGCGCTGGATGCTCGGATAGCCAATCACCACATACGGCGGAATCTGGTCCGCAGCACGACCGCGTTGATGCGCCACCAGCGATCCGATGGACGGGTAGGTGATGGTGCCTGTGGTGCGGCGGCCCGTGTGGACGAAGTTCGTGGCGGCGGAATGTTCGTCCACGATGTCATGGTTCACCGTGCGCAGCAGCGCGAAGCGGTCCATGATGGAGGCGGTTTTGCTGAGGTGTTCGCACACCTGGACGCCGGGAATGGCGGTGTCGATTGCCTTGTAGGCGGAGCCTGCGACCCTCTTCACAGGATCGCCAAGTCGCTTGGGATCGAAGGTGTCCACGTGCGACATGCCGCCTGCCAGCCAGAGCATGATGCAATGCTCGGCCTTGCCCTTGGGATACTCCTTCTTCTCGCTGGCATTGGCAGATGGCAGCAACTGGCCCATGCCAAGTGCGGCGGCAGTGGCACCCGTGCGGGTGAGGAAGTCGCGGCGTGTCAGTGAATGGTTCTTTGTCTTCATTCGTGTTCGATGGTTCTCGATTTCCAGTAATCCGGCTTGCGGTTCAGGTTCGCGATGGCAGCCACCCAGATGCAGTCCGGCAATTCCAAGTAGAAGACGGCGTAGGGAAATCGTC
Source organism: uncultured Verrucomicrobiota bacterium (assembly GCA_964415955.1). Lineage (GTDB taxonomy): Bacteria > Verrucomicrobiota > Verrucomicrobiia > Limisphaerales > CAYQCZ01 > CAYQCZ01. The sequence goes on from CAYQCZ010000189.1 coordinate 3,783, forward strand.
GCACCGTCTTCATCCGAAATCCGCTTTGTTTGTAGGGCGGATACCAGTCCGGGTTCAGCTGCAACCGGCCCACGGCCTGTTCAACTTCTGCCAGCAAACCCAGTCCGACGCCGGCCGACTTTGATTCATACCACGCGATTCCTTCCACCAGTTCCTGTTTCGCCTCGGTCTGGATGACAACCGGCTTCACGAAAAACGTTCGCGCAGTTCCGCAAACACACTGGCTGCCGATTCACTTCTGGCACTGCCTTCGCGAATCATCGCCGCGCGCCGTTCAAGCTCCGTATCCCAGGCAGCTTCAACATCGGGATCCGGGACGCCATCCAAGGTGCCCAGTAGAAACCCGGCCATTTCGGCGCGTTCACGCACGGTCAATCCGGCCAGTTCATTTTTCAGTTTTTCAACGCTCGCCATCATACCTGCCACATTCCCGTTTTGTTATTTTTCTTCAAGGCACAAAGACAAACTCCGGCGTGTTGATGAGCGCCCAGGCGGCGTCTTCCATCCGCTCGCGCCAGTCACTGTCAAGACGGGCGGTTGGCTCATCGCCGAGACGTGCGCGGTTCTCCACATCCATCATGATCTCGGTGGCCTTGGCGTTGAGATGGTTCGACCAGCTCAACAACAGGCTGCGATCAAACTCGCGCTTCAATGACTCCGGCGATGCGGGTTTGACCCGCTCTGCAAAGCCGCGCTCCAAATGCGCCTTCAAGGCCTTCGATTCCTCAGCCGTGGGCGGACGCGACAGCAGCCGCAGAAATGTGCGTTGCACCAGTTCATCGAGCGACTTTGATTCGATGCTGATCTGGGTGAGCGCGGCATCATCCGTCAGGCGTGCGATGCGTCCATTCGAGAGTCCGCTGTTGGAGACGGATGCGGGCTGAAGGACATTGGGTGAATCATCGCGCACGCTCAGGCCGTTCTGACGCGCCTCGCGCCAGCCGAACATGGCGAGGATGTCCACGATCTCCTGGGTGCGCGGCATGGAGAGCGCCGGACGGTCGCGATCGTTTGAGAGCGAGGTGAATTCCCACGCGCGCCTGGGATAACCAAGGTTCAGGAAATCCTTTGGCGAACGACGGCAGTCGTTGTCCAGAGTGAGCATCTCGCAGGTCATGTCCTTGCCCACGGCGGCAAACAGCGAATCCACCACCTGCTCCGCAGTGAGACGGCGTCTCGCAGGCGATGCAAACAGTCGGTCCTTGGGTTCGTCGCTGGCCGGCGTATGCAGTCCGGCCACGCGCTGGTAGGTGTGGGAATTCAGGATCAACCGCGCCACGTGTTTGAGATCGAAATCATGCGCGGCCAGTTCGCGCGCCAGCCAGTCGAGCAATTCAGGATGTGACGCCTTGGAGCTTTCCCAGTCATCGACAGGCTCCACGATGCCGCGCCCGAGGTAACGCTGCCAGAGGCGGTTCGCCAGCACGCGCGAGAAGCGTTCGTTGCGCGCATCCGTGATGTAGGCGGCGAGGCGTTCGCGGGTGTTGTCGGCGTCGCGCAGCACATCGGCGGCCAGTTCGTCGTGCATGGATTTTGTGAGAGACCATGCCGGAGGAACCTTTTCACCGGGCTTGAGCGTGACGTTGACCAGGCGGCCCACCTGGATGTTGGCATTGGCCGGAATGGAACTGCTTTTGGGCACTTCCTGCACACCTTGCTTGAGCATGGCGGCGATGCTGAACAGGTCCTTCTGTTTGAAATCGTGGTAGGGCGCGTCATGACAGCGGGCGCATTGCAGATTCATCGCCAGAAATGCCTGGGAAACAATCTGTGCGCGATCCGCCATCGGCACGTCATTCTGCGTGGCCACACCGAATCCTCCCGGGCCGCCGCCATACACGCTGCCCTCCATCAGAATCAGCTCGCTGGCGAAACGATCCATCGGCTTGTTGTCGAGAAACGACTCGTAAATCCAGTAACGGAACGGCCCGGTGTTGTTGAGCGTGGGTTTGAGAATGGCCGGGTTCTCCGCCAGCACATCCTGCCAGTAGCTGACCCAGTGGTCCGCCCAGCGGGGACTGGCCAGAAAGCGGTCGATGGCCCGTGCGCGGCGGTCCGGACTCTTGTCATTGAGGAACAGGCGGATGTCCTCCGGTGTCGGTGGCACGCCGGTGGTGTCCAGCGCCACACGCCGCAGGAAGGCGTAATCATCCGTCAATGGCGGCGGCGTGACCTTTGCCGCCGCCAGCCGTGCCCCGATGAAGCGGTCGATCTCATTGTGGGCGGGCATGCCAGTGGGTGTGGCCGGGACCTGGACGGGCGGTTGCGAGGCCAGCAGTGTGCGGGCAATTTCATGGCGCTTTGTCCAGTAGGTCTGCTCGGCGGCTGCGGCCTGTGTGCGGCGCTCGCGTTCCATGGCGGTCACGCGTTGAAGCTGGTCGCTCACCAGGAAGGACCAGCCTTCATCGGTCAGAGGCACCCAGTTCTTCGGGGAAAGGACGCTGAACAGTTTGGCGGGCAACTGGACGCCTTGCAGCGCATCCAGCGAGGCCATGCGCGGTGGCAGTTCCACGCTCACGGACAATTCACCCGTTTCCGGGCGCAATCCCTTGCCGCCAATGAACGCCTCCAGCACGAACACATGCGGTTTGCCGTCGAACTGCACGGTGATGAACTCGTCGTTGTGGCCTGAGCGTGGATGGCGCAGGCCCACGGGCCAGTCGGCTCCGGGACCGCCGGTCACATCGCCGTGGCCGCTGCCGTTGGGGACAATGAACTTGGTGACGGCCAGCAGTTTGCCATCCATGAAAAGCCGTGCGCTCTGGAGTGTGCGCAGCAATACACGGTGTTCGCCCTTGGGCACGGTGACCGCCGCCGAGGCGCGGACCAGAAACGGGCTGCCACGGTCCACACGCACACCCCGCGCGTTGTATTTCTGGGGCAGCTGCGAGAAGGCCATCGCCGGCTCGGTCCATGTTTCGGTGGGCTCGCCCAGCTTGGAGAAGTTCCATGACGTGGAAGCGCCCATGGTGTCGAACAATTCAACCAGCACGGCGTCCTTGGGCAGTTCACGGGCGGCGATCTTCGGGCCGACCGGCACATACACGAAGCGCGCCTTGATGTCCCTGGCGGAGAGTGCGTGCCGGTAGATGGCCACCTCGTTGATGAGGCCGTTGAAGGAATTGCCAGCGCTGCCGCCCATCGAGGAGCCGATCCACACGTCATCATCATCCACCACGGGGCCGTCCTCGGTCTTGCCGCCCATGTCCCAGTCGCCCTTCACCTCGGTGCCGTCGATGTAGCCCTTGATGCTGGCGCTTTTGCCGAAGGTGTAGGTGACGGCGACGTGATGCCAGCCGGAGTTGGGCGCGAAGCCGGTTTTCGAGGTCCAGCGGTGCCAGTCCTTTTCGACGGCTTCCTTGGGCGCGCGGCGGTTGTGTTCGTTGCGGAAAAGGAAGCTGACACAGGCTGCGCCGTCGTTCTCGCGCAGGCGGAGGGCCCAGTTCTGGTTGTCCGGTGCGAAACCCTTGTTGCCGGTGCGGCCCTTGCCCACGACATACACATTCTGACCATCCTTCAACTGGTTCAGGAAGACCCATGCCTCGATGGTGAGGGTGTCGCCCTTGGCGAAATCCAGCGGGCTGTTTGCGCCGGGATCTTTGACGCGGACGTAGCTGCCCTTGCCGCTGAAGGCCGCTGCCGTGCTGTCGGGCTCGAATTCGGGGAAGCTTTCACGATCCTGGCCCGGCTGGCCGAGTTCGACCTTGCCCTCGACTGTGCCATCTAGAGTGCCGGCCTTTGAGGAAGGGGCGAGGTTGCGCACGGTGCCGCCCTGGTCGTTCAGGCGCCAGTAGGCCGCGGGGTTGGCTTTGAGGATCGTCTCCTGATGGCTGGCGGCGTGTGACCATGATGCGGCGGTCAGCAGCGACAGCAGCAAGGCCCATTTGGAAATCAAGGGAATGGAATTCATGCGTTCAACATGTGTGGCCGACAAGGGCATTAACGGCACGGTGTCATGTTTGCAGTCAGCCGTAAATAGCCCTTGCGGGCTAAATTGTGTGAAGGTGCCACACGAGGCCAGCCGGCTGCTATGCACTGTGGACATCGAAAAATCGACGCAGGTCGAGTGTGACACAAGGTAACATTTTGTCGTACACGGGCATGAAATTGGTCATGGCAAGCCAGCCAGCTTTGGGAAGCTCTCGCATAGTGGTTGCAATTCTGTGTGCGCAGGCAAAATCTCGGAAGAGTTAGCATCACAATATAATGCCAAAGAAATTAAAATTGATAATCCTGAACTGCTTTTCAATAGATGGTTTCGCAACCCGTTTGATGTCTTAGAAGTTGGTGGGAAACTTGAGCATGGTGACGGAGCAATCGCGGCGTTGATGATGGTTCTACCCCTTTACGAAAGGTATCTGGACGC
>CAYQCZ010000190.1:0-3504 GCA_964415955.1 uncultured Verrucomicrobiota bacterium
CCTGAGTTGTCTCTGCATTTTGGATTTCATCAGCTTGTCCACGGCTTCGCTCGTGGTGACATGGAGAATGTTTTTTCCAACGGCCATCTCGATGGCCTGAAGCCGCTCCATGATGTCCCCAAGCCCCACTGTCACAAATCCACTGGCTCCATTTAAGTTGGAGCGGGCGAAGGGACTTGAACCCTCGACATCCTCCTTGGCAAGGAGGTGCTCTACCAACTGAGCTACGCCCGCCTGCATTGGGAGCAGAGCATTCACCTTGGCAAGGTGACGCTCTACCAGACTGAGCTACGCTCGCCCCCGGCAGACGGACGTGAAAATAGAAAATGCGCCGTCGAATGCAAGCACCGATTTTGAAGTCACTTCGGCGTGGGTGGCAATGGTATGCCGCCAGCCCCACCAAGACGTTTCATCATGGCCTCCTGCAACATCATCTGCTGGTTGGGATACATTTTGAAATGCTTCGGCAGCTCAAAGAGCGTGGCGGCGGGAGCGGTCATTTTGACGTCCCTGAAGGTCATCGTAATCGTCTGACCGGACTCCTCAGACTCAATCTTGAGCGGAAAATTCTTGAGACCACCGGCCTGCCATACCACGCCCTCCCTTTTTTTACCCTGCTCCTCCGTGATGGCGAACTTGCTCTTGATGCAGGCATGGCCGTCGATGGTTTCCTCACCCACCTTCGTGAGTTCCATTTGAAATTTCTCCAGGGGCTTGTCGGCATCCGCAGGCAGCGGTGTTTCAACGTAGCCCTCCAAGCCGGGATACAACAGGAAGTTCATCTTCTTCTCGGGAATGGTGATGGTGGCGATTTCCGCCATGCCCATCGCCTTGATCTGCTCCGCCATGCCGGGGGGCATGCCACCCTGCATCTTGGTCATGTCGATGTCCAATCGTGACTTCCCGTCCAGCATGGCCATCTGCGCCTGCATCGTCACCGGCCCGGCACCACGGGCATTCGGGATGTGGAATTCCATGGCGGATGACCATCGGGCGTGTTCCCCAAAGAGCTTCCGAAAGGCCGGATCGAACTTGGGGCTGGGGCCTGCGCCCGCACCGCGGGGACCGGGCTGGGCGTGGAGCATGACTGCGGTGCCAAGCAACAGGCACACGGAGAATGTGAGGATGTTTTTCATGGAAAGTGAATCGTTGCAGTCCGTGCTAGCGCATGTGGAGGCCTGTGGCGAGACAATATGGAAGGTCAGACATGCAATCCGCCGCACTTTGTCGCATGAATGGTGACGTGCGGGTTACTTCTTGCGCTGCATCTGGCGGCGCATTTCCTCCTCCAGCTTGCGGTAACGCGCCTCCTCGGCCTCACGCAGGTCCACTTCGGTCTTCTTGACGTCCACCATCTTCTCCCGTTCAGCCACGGCAGCGACCTCCGGCGTCTCCAAAACCGTCGGACGCAGCAGCACGATCAACTCACGCTTCACCAGTGAATCGCTGCGGCTCGAGAACAGGCGCCCAAGGCCGGGTATGTCCTTCAATCCAGGGATGCCCGACTTGGTCTGGCGTTTTTCGCTGGTGATGAAGCCGCCCAGAATGATCGTGTCGCCGTTTTTCACCGTCACCCGCGAGGTGGCCGACCGCGCCACGATCGACGGCACACGCAGGAACTGGTCCACCTGGATTTCGTCGCCGATCTGGTCCACGGTCTGCGCGATGTCGAGCACCACCACGCCATCGATGTTGATCAGCGGCAGCACGTTCAGCCGGATGCCGATCTGCTGGTTTTGAATCTGCGTGGTCGCCTGGCCACCGAAACTAACTGACCCAGTTGGGAATGGCCTGGTTTCACCCACGAAGATTTCCGCCTCGTAGGCATGCGAGGCCTGCACACGCGGACGCGACAGCACCTCGAAGCGGGAATCGTTGGCCACCGCATTCAACGCCAGCTCCCAGCTCGTTCCAAGCTGGCCGAAGTAGCTGAAACCCTGCGTCAACTGGCTCAAGGGATTCGCCACATTGGTGAAGGAGCTCCCGAACGGCACGGTGGTCGAACTTCCGCCAAACCCGGTGAAATCCTTGGCAAACTGCTTGGGCTGCTGTCCGAAGCTCACACCGGTGTCCTTGCCGTCGTTCAACTGCACCTCGACGATGACCGCCTCGATCAAGACCTGCGGCTGCACGATGTCCAGTTCCTTGATGATCTTCTTGATCATCTCACGTTCCTGCTTGGTGCCGAACACGATCAATGAATTGCTGCGCTCGTCAGGAATGATCTTGGCGTCGCCCAGCAAAGGAGTCTCCGTGCCACGAGAGGCATTCTGAACGATCCGCTGAAGGTTGCTCTGAAAACTGCTCACGGCGCCTGCGGCCCCGCCGGGCGGCGTAATGGTTGTGCCGGTGCGTTGCTGGGGATTCAAGCCGCCCTGATTATTGATGCCCCCCGTGTTGCCACCGAATCCGGTGTTGACACCCAGTGACCCCCGGTTGCCGCCTGTCGTGCGACGGGTGGAGGAAGTGCCCGTCCTGGAAGCCGCGCTTCCGCTGCCGGCCGGGGTGATGGACCCGCTCGACGTCAACGTGCCAAGCACGGCAGACACATCCGCCACCAGGGCATACCGGATGGGGATCAATTCCAGCTCCACTTCGAGCGGGATCTCCTTGTCGATTTCATCCAGCACCTCGACCATGCGTTTCACATTGATGGCGTAGTCGCGGATGACCAGCGTCTGGGTGGAATCGATGGCGATGATGCCGTTGGGCGTGCGGGCGAATGGATTGACCGCCTGTGAGGCCTCGGAAGGCAGCACATGTTTCAACTGCACGATCTGGGTGACGAATTGCGCAGCTTCCGGGAGTTCACCGGTGCTGTCCTTGTTGAAGGCACCGCCTGATTGCAGGGCCTGTGCGGAAGGCACCAGTTCGACAAATTTTTCACCAATCCGGACGGCGGTGATCCCGTTGAGGGTCAGGACATGCTCAAAGGCCTGGATCGCCTCCTCGCGCGTCAGATCCGTCTGCGAACGCAGGCTGATATGCGTGGCTGGAAGCGCGTTCGCGCGGAGAATCGTGCGGCCCACCAGGTTCTCATAGAACTCCATCCACTGCTCGGGCGGCGCATTCTGAAATGTAAGAAACCCGGCGGGCAATGTCTGTGATACCGCCTTGGCCGGGCCTTGTGCGGCTCCCTGCACCTGGGCGGCTGGAACGGCTTGTCCAATAGCTGGAACCGGTGGCGCAGGCGGCACCGTCTGATTGGCGGCCGGTGGCTGTTGAGCCGCCGGAACGGCGGGCTGCACGGCGGGTGCGCCCTGCGCCTGTGGATTGGACGAAGGCGGGGCTGGAACAGCCTGAGGAGCTTGCACGTTAAGCGCCGGAGCGCCGGGTGCCGGGGGTGTGGTGGTGGGGGCCACACGCTGCGAACGCGAAGGGATGGTGCGAGCGGCGGGATCCTGCTGGGCGGGCGCGCTCTTCATCTCTTCCTGCTTCTTTTTGATGAGCGCGTCGATTTCCTCCTTGGAAAGTTGTTTCGGGGCCGGAGGAGCGGCGGGGGCG
>CAYQCZ010000190.1:3514-8072 GCA_964415955.1 uncultured Verrucomicrobiota bacterium
TTCTTTGTGTTGGGGGGGTGTTTGCCCGCGTGGTATGGTTTTGGGGGGGGGGTGGGCGGGGGGGGGGGGGGGGGGGCGGCGGGCGCGGGCGGTGCCTTGGGTTCGTCCTGCGCCAGCACGGCGAGTGCGCATGCGACGGCAAGCATTCCGAGGGAGATGGGTTTCATGTTCACAATCATTTCGCTTTGGCGGACGCCGCACCGGCGGTGGTTTCACGCTGGTAACTGGCGACAAGCACGATGTCGCCCGTGATGCGGGTCTTGTTCTGGTTGGGACGCAGCGACATGTCGCGCACACGGATCAGCGAATTGCTGGCACCGAGGGCATGGAGAAACGACACCAACTGCTGGTCGTCCGCCTCGATGGTGATGCTCATGGCGTGGTCTTCGAAAAACTCATTGGTGCGGTTGGCGCTGGAGTAGTTCACCGAGCGGGTGCCGCCCAGTGTCACGCTGCTTTCGCGGGCCAGCCTGCGGATGGCGCGTTCCATGTGGACGGCTGCCTGGTCCGAGGGTGGCAGCACAGGACTGTTCTCCTCCAGGCTCTCGACACGGCTCATCAGGGCGGGCTTCAGGGCCGCCTCCTTCTCATACCGGGCAAGCTTGACCTTGGCCTCCTCACGGGCCGCCTGGATGTCCTTCCAGTCGCTGAAATGCGGCCATACCAGCCAGAAATTGAGCAGCACGAAGACCACAACCATCACGCCCACGACGAGCCTGCGCTCCTGCGGCGAGAGGTTCAAAGCATCGAAGGCGTTTTTCATTCTGAGCTGCCCGTGTTGAGTTGGGAAAGAAAACTCCAGGTGATCTCATTGTTCGGACTTGGCGATGTGCTGTGCGGGCCAACACTGCTGAAGATGGGTTTGTCATCCACCTTGTAGGCATTCATGGCTTCGACAAAATCCGCCACACGGTCGGCCTTGCTGGCATCGCCGCGCCCGATGATGGACATGCGGTTGCCCCCGCTGAAGTTGAGCGTGTTGATGGTCAGCCCGTCGGGCATGGTCTCCGCTGCGGCCCTGAGCGAGTTCAATGCGGCATAGCGCAGCGCAATCTGCTGCTCCTGGATGGCGATGCGCGCCTGAAGTTCCTGCACCTTTTTGACCGTGGGCTCGATAACCGCGATCTTTTGCTCCACCTCGCTTTTCTGGAAGCGCAGAAACTCCAGCCAGCCAAAGTAAAGCACCACGGCCACGATGTAGATGGTGAAGGCTGCACCCAATCCCCGAAGCCACAGGCCATCGACAAATTTCTGCTGGTAACGCGCGATGAATTCCGCCGGCACAAGGTTCGCCCTCGTTGTCTCCTTCGCCGCACCCCGGGCGCTGGCCGTGGCCAGCTCGGCGGCATCCATCGGCTTGATGACATCAATCGGCCGGTCTGAAAGCGGCTTGAGCACGGGAAGCCAGGCCTCCGCCGTCGCCGTGTCCGCCACCAGATGCCATTTCGGGGGACTGGTGAGCCAGCCTTCAAGCTCCCCGGCCCACATGCCCTTGCGGACCTCCCCGCCCAGTTCCACGGCCCAATGCTCGGGCTTGGTGAGGTTGGCCAGGCTGACGGCCTGCAACGTGCCGGCATACCACCAGGCGATCAGACAAAACGCGTTCTCGCCGGAGGTCTGTGGATGCACCCAGATGCCGTCGTCCTTGATGTCGCTGGCCAGCAGTTGATGGAGGAACGGCGGCTCCATCCGGTCGGTCATGTAGCCCGCCTTTTCGAGCGCCCCAAGCTGTGCCTCCACCACGGAACGCGGCGCAATCAGCACCAGCACGGTCTGCGTCTCGCTGGGCGTGCTGCCCTTGTGCGGCACCAGGTCCAGCGTCCACACGATCTGCGTGAGCGGCAGCGGCGAGATGCGCTCCAACTGGAACTCCACCATGGAGAAAAGCTCGTCAAAACTGCATTTGGGCAGTTGGAGAACCCTCAGGAACACCTGCTCCACCGGCAGCAGGGTGATGTTCAGCTTGGGCTGCCAGAGTGCGTTCCAGCTTTTCTCGGAGTAACGGCGGCGTGCTGGCGGTGCGACGTTGCCGGAACGGTCTGTGGAGAGGCTGACGTTGCCGCCGGACTGGACGCCAAACCGCCAGAAGCGCGGCGTTTCAACCGCAATCTCCTGAACATTGCAATGGGAGGGCCGGGCCATGGTCAGGTGCGTGTGACAAACTGGGTGCGACCTTCGTCAAGCAGGGACCGGTGTTCATCGGTCTGGGTGACGCGCAGCACCTCCTCGAGGGTGGTGATGCCTTCCCGGACCTTCACCCAGCCGTCCTGCCGCAGCGTGCGCATGCCGTCGCTGATCGCACGACCCGCGAGGGTGGACGCCGGGGCGCGGTTCATGATCAACGGGCGGAGGCTCTCGTTGACCCGCAAGAATTCATAGATGCCGAGACGGCCCTGATAACCGAGCTGGCGGCACTCCTCGCAGCCTGCGCCATGCCAGAAACGCGCGGTGGCCAGATCGGATTCCGGATAACCAATCTGCCGCAGGTAGGTGTGATCCAGCTTCTGCTCGGTCTTGCAGTGCTTGCAGATCGTGCGCACCAGACGTTGTGCCAGGACGGCCTCGACGGAGGATGCGACGAGGAAAGGTTCGATGCCCATGTCGATGAGGCGGGTGAACGCGCTGGGCGCGTCATTGGTGTGGAGCGTGCTGAACACAAGATGGCCGGTCAGCGCGGCGCGAATGGCGATCTCCGCCGTCTCCAGATCACGAATCTCACCCACCATCACCACGTTGGGATCCTGGCGCAGGATGTGGCGCAGGCCCACGGCGAAGGTCAGGCCGATGTCCGCACGCACGGCGATCTGGTTGATCCCCTTCAACTCGTATTCGACCGGCTCCTCAATGGTGATGATGCGTTTGTGGACGGAGTTGATGGAGCTCAGGCAGGCGTAAAGCGTGGTGGACTTGCCCGCACCCGTGGGACCGGTCACGAGCATGATGCCGTGGGGTTTGACGATGATCTCCCGGATGGAGGCCTCCTCGTGAGGCGCAAAACCCAGCTTGTCCAGGCCGAGGAAAATCTTGCCACGCGTCAGCAGACGCAACGACACACTTTCGCCATACACCGTCGGCACCGTGGAGACGCGGATGTCAATTTCTTCGCCCTTGATCCGCACGTTGATGCGTCCGTCCTGCGGCAGCCGCTTCTCGGCAATGTTCATGCCGGACATCACCTTGATGCGCGAAATGATGGCCGCCTGATAGCGCTTGAGCTGCGGCGGCATGGGCGTCTGGTGCAGGATGCCGTCAATGCGGTAGCGGATGCGCAGTTCATCCTCCATCGGCTCGAAATGGATGTCCGTGGCGCGTGTCCGGAAGGCCTCCCAGACGATCTGGTTGACGAACTTGATGATCGTGGCCTCCTGGTCGCCGTCCGTGATCTCCTTGTCGGCGACGTCGAGGTCCAGAGGCTCGTCGTCCTTCTTCATCTCGTCCAGCGTCTCGGCGCCGACGCCGTAATACTTCTTCAACGCCTTGTCGATCTCCTGCTTGGGCGCCAGGCCGAACTTCACCGGCGTGCGGGCATCGAACTGCACCGCGCTCATGAGGCCGGTGTCGAACGGGTTGCTGACAGCCACGGTGAGCGTCTGGCCGTCGAAGGCCACGGGCATGATGCCGTATTGGAAGGCCACCTTCGTGGAGATGCGTTCCCGCACCTCCTGGGTGACCTCGATCTTCGGCAGGTCGAGGTAATCCCAGCTGAGCTGGGAGGAAAGTTTGTGGAGAAACTGCTCCTCGGAGAGTCCCCCTTCGCGGCAGATGAAGGTCAGCAGCGAGTCCTGCGAACCGTTCTCCACGGCCACACGCCACGCCTTGCTCCACTCGTCAAATTGATCGGCATTGGCCAGGGCCGCCTCGGCCAGGATGCTCTTGATGGATACAAACGCCATTAAAACTGCTTTCAACGAATGGTTAAGATACAAGCCAAACTAGGAAAAGTTGCGCCAGGAGTCCATTGATTAAAAATCAGCATGCTTTGCCGTCGCGTTCCAGCCCCGCCCTGTCCGGCCAGTTGGGGCTTCCAACCATGCGTCCGCCTGCCTAGTTTCTGCCCATGTTCACGGGTATTGTGGAAAAGGCCGCCAGAGTCGCCGACATTCAGTTTTCCGGGAAATCCATCCGGCTGGTCATCCACGCCGGGCCATCCTTCCGGAAGGCAAAACTGGGCGAAAGCGTCGCCGTCAATGGCTGCTGCCTGACAGTGGTGGGCACAAGCTGGAAGGGCCGGTCCGGCCGGCTCTCCTTCGATCTTCTGGAGGAAACCTGGAACCGCACCAACCTCAAGCACCTCAAGCCCGGTTCGCTGGTCAACATGGAACGCGCCCTCCGCGCCGACGCCCGGCTGGGAGGTCATTTCGTGAGCGGGCATATCGACGGCACCGGACGCATCACTCGATGGGAGCGCTCCGGTCAGGACCATGTGCTGGAGATCGAGGCCCCGGCTGAGATGCGCCGCTATCTGGTCTTCAAAGGCAGCATCGCCGTGGATGGCATCAGCCTGACGGTGGCTGCCGTAACCCAAAAGGGATTCCGCATCTGGATCATCCCGCATACC
>CAYQCZ010000191.1:0-8050 GCA_964415955.1 uncultured Verrucomicrobiota bacterium
TTACCGCCATTCCATCACCCAAATCTGAAAACCCCCCTTTATTCAGCGGCTCCTTTCGGGACCGAACTGAGGCTTGCCCGGACCGTCGAGATGCCATTTGCCGGCGTAGCCCGTGGCGTAACCGTTGCGGCGCAGCACCTCGGCAAACGTCACCATCTCGTCCTTCAAGGGAAGGTCGTTCCGGATGGCCCCGGTGTTCTGCGGGTAGATGCCGGTCATCAAGGCGGCGCGTGACGGCGTGCAAACAGGCGAGGTGGCATAGAAGCGGTCGCAGATCGCTCCGTCCCTGGCGAGTGAATCAATGTGCGGCGTCTCCACCACCACGCCCTTGCCCCAGATGAAGGCCTGGTCCTCCGGCATCAGCGCCCGATAACAGCCCAGCGTGCGGAAATTGTGCTCGTCCGTGACAATGACCAGCAGGTTGGGGGAAGCGCCCGATCCCGTCAGGGACGACAGGACGAAAGTGAGCATCACAAGCAGGCACATGCGGGTTCGGGGCATGAGCGCATCATTTCCGCCGGATGACGCATTGGCAAGGACCGGAGTTGTAACAGGATGTTTACAATGAATGTTCAAAATGAATTTGCATTTGTGATGCGATCAAACTAACAACGATTAGCTTGCATCATAAATTTATTTCAAGTGAATGATCCATTCTCACATGAAACCATCCCGTGAATCCGCTCCTTTCCCTGACGAATCCAACTGCCGAGGCATGCCCGGGCTGGTTTGTTGTTCGCTGGCGTTTGGCCTGTGGCTGGTTGCAGGATGTTCCGAGGAGCAGCCCGCCACACCTGCAGCGAATCCCGCTCCTGCGTCCGTTTCGTTGAATCTTTCGACGCCCGCCCAAGCCGCTCCTGCTCCAGCCGTTCCCGCTGCTGGCGCACCTGCAAACCCTCAGAGCCAGCCTTCCATCCGGCCAGGGCAGCTTGCGGAGGATGGCACCGATCTTGGGTTGAACAAGATCAACGACGCCGTGCAGGAATTTCATGAAAACCAGGAGCGCCTCCCGTCCACCCTGGCCGAGCTTGTTTCCAAGGGTTACCTCCGTCAACTGCCCCAGCCGCCACCCGGCAAGCGATACCACCTCGACACCACGTCCGGCCATGTCCAGCTCGTCAACCAATAGTCCAAACCCACATTCCGCCATGAATCCCGCGCCTCAAACTCCACAGTTCCGCAAGGCATTCACCCTGATCGAACTGCTTGTGGTGATCGCCATCATCGCCATCCTCGCCGCCATGCTGCTGCCCGCCCTGGCCAAGGCCAAGGCCAAGGCGAACGCCACCAAATGCATGAACAACCTCAAGCAGATGGGCACGGCCGTGCATATGTATCTTGGGGACAACAAGGATGAGCTGATGTTTGCCGCGATCCAGTTCCAGGTGAACGGCGGGGACCGTTATCACAGCTGGGATGACCTGCTCAACGGCTACATCGGGGGCACCATGAGCGCGGGCCAGATCAACTTGAACTATGCATGGGGTGAAGTGTGCCCACCCGTGTTGAAGTGCCCCTCGGATCATGTTCCCATCACCAATGCCACGGCCGTCACACGCAACAGCCTGCGGCGCAGCTACGCCATGCCTCAGCACAACATGGGACCGGGCGGTGTCACCATCGGCCCGCGTGCGCCGCAGTCTGAGGACTGGCCGCCATCCTCCGCGAACCGGACCGGCGTGGGGTTGCGCTGGGATGCCATCGGACCCGTGCCCGTCGGCTGGGAGAGCGCGGACCCCATCAACGGCCCACGCCCGCCACGCTACCAGAAGGCGGTGGTCAATTCCATGCTGCTCGACCAGTCAAAAACGGTGGTGATCACCGAGCGCATTGACCCGGACAACATCGTGGGCCGGTATGGCGACTCCGTGCTGGGACGGGTGAACAACCACGTGGGCACGTTCACCGGCAGCGGGGAGGTCCTGCGCGGCCTGCACGTGGGTTCACAGTTCAATTACCTCATGGCCGACGGCCACGCGGAGCTGCTGCAAAGGGAGGCGACGCTTTCACCCACGAACACCGCGGCCATCGGGGCCGCGCTGGATCAAAACGGCTGGTGGACCATTCAACCGAGGGACTGATCGCCAACCGCGTTGCAACCACCGCTCAAGGCTTCGCAAACATGCGGTTGGCCTTGTCGCCACCGCTCAGCACATACGCGACCAAGTCCAGCACTTCATCCTTTTGCAGCATGCCCAGCAGGCCCGAGGGCATGGGGGACACCTTGGAAGGTTCGATGCTCTTGACCTGTTTGCGGTCCACGCTGGTGCGCTCGTTGGGATCGAGCATGTCCGTGTTCACCGTGACAGAATCACCGCTCAGGTTCACCACCACGCCGGTGACGGTGTCTCCGTTGAGCTTCGTGACCACGATGGGCACGAACTGCTCGTTGATTTCCTTGCTGGGATTGATGATCTGGTCCAGCAGGTCGTGCGGCGAGTAGCGCCCGCCCGCGCCGGTGAGGTCCGGCCCGGTCATGCCACCTTCGTTGCCAAAACGGTGGCAGGCGAAGCAGCCCGCAGCCGCGAACATCTTGCGGCCGTTTTCATAGCTGCGGTTTTTCAGCCCGGTGGTCGCGGCGGCGCTGAGCTCCTCCAGCGTCCAATCCTTCACAAACGAACGCCCGGACATGGCCTCGGCCAGCAGTTGCATCGGCGACTTGATCTCCGGCTTGCGGTCGAGCAGGTCCTTGAGCGCCACGCGCTCCTCGTTGCTCATCGAGTCCACGGCATCATTGCGGATGAATTCGATGAACTTTGAGAAGCTGGCCCCGCCCCGGTAGCTGGCGGCCTTGAGAAACCAGTTGAAATAGGCCGTGCGCAATTCAGTTGTCCAGCCGGCCTTGAGGAACCGCAGCGAGCGGGCGTATTCCAACTGCTCCTCCTGGGTGGGGGATGATTGCAGCAGGCCGATGCCCTTGGCCGCCACGGAAGGCGCCTGGAGATAGGCCAGCGTCTCGCACAACACCCAGTTCAACGGGAAGGTTTTTGCGGGAAACTGAGGGTCAAGCTGGGCGATCACACGCTTTGCAAGACCTGACTCCGGCTCGCCGAACCGGACGAAGCACACCTCGTAGGCGCGCACCAGCGTGAGCCGCTGGTCGTCATTCAGCACGCCCCAGTCCACATCCAGCAGCGATTCCAGGATGCGACCCTGCAAGGCCTTGTCCACCGGTGCGTCCGACGCCTTGCGATGCAGCGGATCCACGCCCGTCATCGTAATCAAGCCCAGCACTGCCTCGACGCGGCGGCCGTAGTTGCGCTCCTTGAGCGCCTTCTCCATCCACTCGTTCACCGGCTGGTGCATCACCGCCGTGCGCGCGGCCCAGCGCACGAAACGGTCTTCATGGTCCAGATGCGGCCAGGCCTTGCCGAGGGCACGCCTGTCCGGTCCGGTATGGAAGGCCTCCAGTTCATGGCGCAACGCCGCCAGCTTGGTGGGCTTGGCGGGGGCTTTGGATGGCTCAGTCGATTCCGATCCGGTGTAAGTGACACGATACAGGCCGGATTGCACCTTGCGTCCACCAATGGCGAAATACATGGCACCATCCACCGGGTGAATGATGGCGTCCGTGACCGGCAAGGGCGCGCCTGTGATGAAGGTTTCCTTGGTGGCCGTGTAGGTGGCGCCCTCCGGCTTCATGTGGATGGCGTAAATCTTGCCCCAGCTCCAGTCCAGCAGGTAGAGCGCGTCCTGATATCTGGCAGGAAACTTCGCGCCATAACCGAAGGTCACACCGGTGGGCGAACCGGGCCCGATGTTGATCACAGGCGGCAGGTTGTCCGGATACCACTCGGGGCGCTTCCCCGCGCCATTGCGCCAGCCCCATTCCGATCCGCTGGTGACGTGGTTCACGCGTGTGGGTCGATACCACGGTGTGTTGAAATCATATTCCATGTCGGCGTCGTAGGTGAACAGTTCGCCGCTGCGATCGAAGGCGGCATCGAAGATGTTGCGGAAACCGGTCGAGATCACCTCCCATTCCTTACCATCTGGCGACATCCGGTAAATAATGCCACCGGGTGCGAGGCGGTCACGGTTGTGGCCGCGGCCGTCGGGCATGCGCTTGAGGAGATGATCCTCGCCCCACCGCATCGGAATGCGTGAACTGTTGACCTCGGTAAGATCGGCGTTGTTGCCCGTCACGAGAAACAGTGATTTCTTGTCCGGTGAAAGCAGGATCGCATGCACGCCGTGGTCGCTGCCCGCCTTGATGGACCGCAGTTTTTCCACCTTGTCCAGCTTGTCATCCCCGTCGGAATCCGTGAGGCGATACACGCCGCTGTCGATCTTGCGCTCGTAATCATTCACCCCCACATACAACGCGCCGAACGCCCACAGCATGCCGTTCACCGCCCGGATGTCCGCAGGCACCTTCTCAATGCTGGCGGGATTCAACGGCTTTCCCGGCGCGGGCGCGGCAAAACGATACAGCCCGCCATACTGGTCGCTCACAATGATGCGGTTCTTGTCATCCGTGCAGAGGTTCACCCATGAGCCCTGCTCCTCGCCCGGCACAGAATAGAGCAGCTCGACCTTGAAACCCTCCGGTGCCTTGATGCGGTTGACCGGTGTCGCCTTGTTTTCATTGATGGCCGGCCCCACGGACTGCGCCCTGGCCGGACGTTTCTTCGCATCCGCCTTGGGAGGCGACTTGGGTTCGGCGGCCTGCGCCACCAGGGCGAGGCTGAAGACGTATGCGATGACCAGGGTTGTGCGTCGAAGTGGATGAATCATGGGAATGGCGGAAGAGTTGATGATGGGAAATTGTTAGTCCGCGCAGGACATGGATGCAAGTGGCGTGAGCCGGCAGGCTTCCATATGCGAGCACGGTGAATGTCACTCGAAACTGGGCTGCTTGTCAGATTTGGTGAGCACCAGCGGTTTGCCAGGCTTCAGGACTTCCAATTCATGAATGGACCAGAACTTGCCCTTCACTTCGCCCGTTTGAGTAATGCGGATGAATCGCGTCTTGGTGGTGGGGAAATTGATCTCGGTGTAACTGGCGGTTCCCTTGCCTTTGACCACAGGTTTGCCCCAGGAAACGCCATCGGACGAGATCGCAACTTCATAACCGCGCGGGTAGTCGTTGGCCGACTTGCCGGCATCCAGGATGAGGCCGCTGACCTCCGTCTCCGCAGGCAGCTCGATTTGAAACCACATCCCGGGCACCTGAAAGCCCTTGGTGTCCCAGCGTGAATCGATCTTCCCATCCACCGAGTTGCGGACGGTGGCCTCGTTATGGCTGGCGGTGAGTTTCCATTGATCCCGCCCGCCAACCGGGTGGGGCAGCATCGTGGCCAGTTCGTCCGTGGTCCACGGGGTTTCACGGCCCTTGATGCGTTCACGGACGCGGGACACTTGCTTGTCGCTGATGACGGAGGCGTGGTTGCCAAAGCTGTTGCGCACATAAGAACCGATGGCGGCGATCCACTCGTCGTCATTGCTCTCCATCGGCACCATCTGGGACTCGTAAGTAACGCCATTGATTGGTCCCGTCACCCCTTTGAGCAGCACAAACAACAGGCCATCCGCCTGGCCCAGCACGGCGCGCGAACCGCTGAGCGGCGGTGCCAGCGTAAGGCCGGGCCTGCCATCGACCGGCGTTCCCTTGCCGTCCGGACCATGACAGGCGAAGCACAGCTCGGCATAAATGCCCTGGCCTTTCTCCAGCAGCTTTTTCTCCGCCGCCGTCCATTCCTTGCCGAACGATTGTCTGGGCGCGACCAGTTGCGTGCTGATCTCGCGCAAACCGGCAGGGGCATCCGCCTTCACGGCCAGCGAGGTGGTCATCCCCTTCACATTCGGAAGCTTCAAGTGATTGGCCGTGAGCACCGCCTGGATGGCCACCATCGTGTCCTTCTCCCGCATGGCCGCCAGCACGTCCGAGGCCAGTGACTGGTCGCCGGCTTTGAAAAGCGTTTCACCGGCACGAATGGTTGTGGCGCGCACCTGCGGATGCGTGTCTTTAAGCTTCTCGCGCACCAGTGCGGCATCCAGAGCGCCCAGGCCCTCGAGAGTCCAGATGGCATGCGTGCGTGCGATGGGGTCCGAATGCGTGCGTGCCATGCTCATCAGAGGCGCGGACACGCTCTTGTCACCGCGCAGGACCAGCAGCTTCTGGGCGGTGTCGCGCCACCAGCCGTTCGGGTGGGCGAGATGTGCCACCAGCTGGGCGGAGGTTTCCTCATACATGCGCGGCTGCGGGCCGGGCTTGGAATCCTTGTGCGTCAGCCGCCAGATGCGGCCACGTCCGAAGTTCTTGTCGAGCTGGTATTGCTGCACGACCTTGCGCAGGTAACTGCCTTCCTTGACCCAATTGCCCTCCTGGATGATGCCACGATACATGTCGATCAGGAACAGCGTGCCGTCCGGGGCGTTGTTCATGTTCACGACGCGGAAATTGGGATCGGTCGAGCGGATGAACTCGGACTGCGGATGCGCGTTGCTGAGGTAGGAAAGGCCGTCGCGGACATCAATCTTTGCGCGGCGGATCAACCGTCCCACAGGCTCGGAGAAAAACAAATCGCCACGCAGGTTTTCCGGCAGGCGGTCCCCGCGATACACTTCAGCGCCGCAGGTGGCCGTGAAATGATTCAAGGTGAGGGCGTCCGGCCTGAAACGACGTTCGCCTCCCTGCACATCGGGAATGGGCACCAGCGGCCAGACCTCGGCGAAGTCCGGTGAGAACTGATCCTTTACGTTGAACGCACCATAAAGGATGTGCGTCTGGAAATTCACCGGCCCCTTTTCGCCTCCGGCGTTCACATACCAGGGTTTGCCCCAGTCATCCTGCGTGAGCCCCCACTGGCCGCCGTTGGGCGCGGTCGATTCCTTGAGCGGCGGTTTGTCGGGCCCGTTCCAACGCAAGCGCCAGGCGTTGTAGGTCATGTAGAGCCAGTTGTCCGTGGCCCAGATGAGGCCGCTTTGCTGGTGTTCCAGGTTGCCGCCGCGTGGTCCGCCCTGAAACCACAGCTTCTTTTCATCGGCCACACCATCGCCATCGGTGTCGCGATAGAGGTGGATGTCCTGCGTGTCCGTTTCATTGACCAGCAACTCGCCTTTGCCCAGCGGAAGGATCATGCGGGGCAGCAGCATGTTGTCGATGAACACGGAATGCCGGTCGAAACGTCCGTCGCCCTTGCTGGACCAGTGCAACGAGACGCGGCTGGTCTTCTCGTGTGATTTCGAGCCGTCGATGTCCTGCATGTAGGTGCGCATCTCAGCCACGAACATCCGCCCGTTGCCATCGAACGCCGCCACGACCGGTTCCTTGATGTCAGGTTCGCCGAGCACAAGCTCCAGCCCGTAACCCGGTTCGGCGAACACAAACTTCGCGCGTTGCTCCTCGGCACTGAGCATGGGCACGGCGGGTTTCAGAGGCAAAGGGGCATCAGCACCCCGCACCGCAGCAACACCTGCGGCCAGGCAGCACAAAAACAAACAAGGGTTCATGAAGAAGGCATTGTATTGGAGCCTGTCCGCAAATGGCAAGGGGCACTGCGGCCAGAGGTTTCGTCCGTGGCCAGGGCGGTGAGCGCGGCGCATCCCCACAGCAGGCCTCCATTGATTCCCGCAATGCGCCGTCTCTTTTTACCGATTAACACCCTGCCGCCATGCGCGGGCAACCATGCGCGGCATGACACACATATGGCCGTCCGGGTTGCAGGCCCTGCTGGTGGTGATGCTGGCGGACTTCGTTGCGGGTGTTGTGCACTGGTTCGAGGACGCTTATGTGCGCGAGGACACGCCCGTCATTGGCCCGACCATTGGCAGGGCGAACGTCATCCACCATCACCTGCCGCGTTTCATGACACGCAAGACCTGGTGGCAAAGCTCTTGGGATCTCGTCTGTTTCTGTGCGTTGATCCTTCTGGTGGCCTGGTGGCTCGACGCCCTGACATGGCACGTCTGGCTGTTCGCCGCGGTGAGCGCGAATGCAAACGAGGTTCACAAATGGTCGCATCGCACGCGCCGCGAGAACGGCCCCCTGATCAGAATGGCGGTTAGTTAAGGCCCAAAACTTTCCTGGAGAGGCGCTTGCGTCGCT
>CAYQCZ010000192.1:0-6327 GCA_964415955.1 uncultured Verrucomicrobiota bacterium
TGGGGGAGACCCTCGCGTTGTTGAAAGGCGCGGATGGCGGCGCGGCTCTGCGATCCGATGACGCCATCCAACGACCCCGATGAAATGCCCATGCGATCCAGTGCAAGCTGGATTTCGAAGGGGTTCTCGGGGTGCCGCATGTCCGCTGCGGGCGGAGGGGCATTTGTGGCGGGTGTGGTCTTTGTGGTTGTGTTCGTGGCCGGAGCAGGGGCCACGGGCATGTTGGTGCTGCGAGTGATTGAATCTGGCGGCCGGGCATTTGTGGCGGCGGGTCTGTTGGTGGCTGCCGGCTGCGGGACGTTGAAGAGATTGGTGGCAATGTCCGGCATGCGGACGTATTGCGTCATGCGTCCGGCTTGGGCGGCGATGTTCGTGAAGGTGTTGGTCAGCGCCTCGGGAACGCGGTTGGTGATGCCCGCAGTGGGCGGCAGCAAGGTGGAATCCGGGCGGAGGGGCTTGTAGATGATCCACCATCCGGCGAGAAAACCAAGGGCTGCCAACATCAACAACCAGCGGCCACCGCCGCCGCCGGATTTCGGAGCAGCGCCGGATGGCTCCCGTTTCTTGTCTTTAACCTCTGCCACAATGCGATTATGTGCCGGATTGGAAGGATGCGCAGCAGGTTTTCAGGAAGCCTTTGGCGGTGCAACCGGCGGCGCCTGCCGGGTTGGTGATGGTATTTTTGTAATGCCAAGTTCCCCGGCCACGTCATCCAGAAACTTGGAGATGATGCGCTGGGAGTCCTTTTCCTGCTGGCCCAGGAACCAGACCACTCCACCCATGCTCAGCAGAATGGCCCACAGCCACGGGTAGGTGCTGCTCAACACGCCGATCACGAGCAGTTGAACGCCCGCCGCCGCACAGAATGCCACCTTGGCCGGAAGGCTCCAGACAGGGCGCAGTTTGCAGCGGATGAGCTGCCGTCCGCCGCCGTGGTCCTCGCCCGCCGTGATCAACTGGAGGTGGCACCAGCGGCCGCCGCGCACTTCCACGTCGTAGTCGCTCCAGCCGGCATCGGTGCGGTTCTCCCAGGACATTGCATCGAGTGCCCTGACCACCGCGGCGATGAAGGCGAAGCGGTCCCTCCCGTTGGTGGACCAGTAGGTCACTTCATCGAAGCGCGACTGGCGTTGCTTGAGCTCCAGCGTGTCGAGGGTCTCCCTGGAGGCAAGCGATGCCTGGCCGAGGCGCAGCCGTTCCTGATAACGGGCCATGCCGCGCACAACGGGCTGGAGAAAAAAGAGCAGGGCCACCAAGGGGCGCGACCACGGTTTGCGTTTGTTGCGGGGGATGGGTGCCTGCACGCCGGCCATCACACACAGACCCAGTGATGCCAGCAGGCTTGCCACCCCAAGCGTGAGGAAGGAACGCGCCACCGTGCCCATCACCAGCAGCGGCAGGGTGATCAGCACATGATACTCAAAGCTCGTGAGCATCAGCAGCATCGAGGATGGCGGCCTGGAATAGATCGACTGGAACAACGCGCCGCCGAAGGGACCGTGATAAATGATGGGCGGACGGAAGCTGACATCCAGCTTTGCCGACGTGTAGATGCGGCCCTGCCAGAGGCTGCCGCCGATGGCGTTGAAATACTCCGGATGCTTGCGCACCAGCATGGCCTCGGCCTCGCCATAGCCGCGCTGCTGCTTCAGATAGGCCGTGACGTTGGAGCGGCGGTAATGCCACACAAACCCGGCGTGGCTGAAGCCCAGCTTGTAACCGTGCTGTTGAAGCCGCCAGCAGATGTCCACGTCATCGCCCGCCCTGCGGAAAAGGGGATCGAAGCCGCCGACTTCCTCCAGCGCCCATTTGTAGAAGGCCATGTTGCAGCCGGGGATGTGCTCGGCCAGCCGGTCCGTCAGCATCACATGGGCCGGCCCGCCCGGTGAAACCATCACGGCACCCGCGATCCACGAATCCTCCAGTGGCAGCAGGTTGTGTCCGCCAATGCCGGCAAAACGGCTGTTGATCAGGTCCGCCACCAGATAATACAGCCAGTCCTCATCTGCCCGGCAGTCCGAATCCGTAAAGGCCACGATGTCCCCCTGTGCGAGTTCGATGCCGGTGTTGCGGGCGACCGACAATCCCTGGTTGGTTTCAAAGCGGACGTAGCGAACATCCGGGAAAAGCCCTGCGATCTGCTCCGTGGTGTCGGTGGAGCCGTCGTCCACCAGAATGACTTCATAATGGGGGTAGTTCAGCCGCCCGAGGGATTCCAGACACTTTTTGAGGGTCCGGTCCCCGTTGTAACTGGCCACCACCACGGACACGTGCGGGTAGTAGGCCAGCGGAAAATGCGGCGCAATGGCAAACTGCCCTTGCACCGCGCCAAATGACTCCTTGGGCGCGCGCCGCCGGTCGGTCAGTCCAAACGCCCAGTCCTCAACCCTGCGCCCTCCGCGCGACCAGTCGTCCGTGAAGCTGTAAACCACCACGCCTGCAAGTCCGCTGCGGAAGGCGGATTCGACCTGCCAGGACAACATGGCGGCCTTCCGCGATTCCCCCTCGCGAATGGAGTCGATGCCTGTCTCGCCCAGCATCAGCGGCCGTGTCTCCGCCAGTGTCTGCAGCCGGGCCAGGTAGTTTTCAAAGGCGCGCTGCTGGTGCAGGTAAAGATTGAAGCAGACGAAGTCGATGGTGCGCGGGTTGAGAAATTCCGTGGGAGGAAAGTTGGCAAACGTGCAGAGGCAGTCCGGGTCCACCGACTTTGCCACGCCGACGAGTTCATCGATGAATTCCGCCACGGCCTGAGCGCCGCTCCAGCGCACGATGTCCGCCGGGATTTCATTGGCCACGCTCAGCGCGAACAGGGCGGGGTGGGCGGCGCAGGTGCGTGCGGCGTCCCGCACGGCCTTGCGGGCGGATTCGATTTCCGCCGGGTCATCGAGAAAACAGAGATGCTTGTTCCATGGCACATCCACCAGCACCTTCAACTCATGGGCGTCCGCCATGTCCAGCAACCACCGCGGCGGCACGTGATAGACACGGATCAGGTTTGCGCCAAGCTCGCGGATGCACTTGAAATCGAGGCCGGTTTGCTCAGGGCTGGCAAACGGCCCCTCCGCCTCTCCATCGCCGAAAGGGCCGTAGGTCACACCCTTGACGGGGAATTTCCGGTCGCCAAGTCGGAAGAATTTGCCGTCCACGGTGACCCTGGGACGGGAGGAAGCCGGCTGGTCCATGGCGGCTTAGACGGCGGCTGGCGCGGTTGTCATCACGGGCGGAGGGATAGCAGAAGAGCCTGGATTGTCGAGGGAGGAATGGTTTGTGCCGCGCCTTGCACAGCCCTGCGGTTACTGCACCTGAAGGCTGAGTTTGTGGCGTTCCAGCGTGGTTCCTTCGGCCTGGGCCAGAGTGGACAGGGCCTTGCGGTAGTCTGCCAGTGCGCGGATTTCGTTGGAAAGGGCGGTGGTCAGGTCGCGCTGGAGCTGCAGCACCACAAAGCTGGTGCTCCTGCCGCTGGCGAGTTTTTTCTGTTCCGCGTCGAGTGCCGCCTCGGCATACAGCCGGGCCTGACGCGTGGCATCGATGCGTTCGTATTGGGTGCGGACCAGGTTGGCCGCCTCGTCGATCTGCACCACGATGTCCTGCTCCTGCTTCTTGAGGCGCAGAAGGGCCTGCATCTTTTCCGCGCGCGTGGCCTGGTAGGCGTTTTTCGCACCGCGGTTGTAAAGGGGGATGCTCAGCACCACCGCCACCGAGTATTGCTGCGCCCGGCCCTGCTGGATCTGTGTGAGGGAGTTCATGACATCGGGACCAAGGCTGTTGTAGCCGTAGGTGCCCTGAAGATCGAGCTGGGGATAGATCTGGTTCTTTTGAAACTTCAGCACGATGTCGCGGCGTTCGATGTCCGCACGGGCCTGGAGCAGGTCAGGGCGCTTCTCCATGCCTTCCCGCCAGCTTTCCTGGACATCCACCATCTCAGGGACAGCGAGCAGGCGGTCGGTGGGCTCGATCACTTTCGAGTGCCAGGAGCCGTAGTCATCCGTAAGGAGGTTGCGCATGGTGTTCTGCTGGCTTTGAAGCAGCCGTCGCGCCTCCAGCAAATCCGCCTGGCGGGCGGCCACCTGGGATTCAGCCTGTTTTTCGTCGAGCGGGGCCATGGCGCCGACCTCGACGCGCTTCTTGTTTTCATCCAGAAGTTTCTGGGCCAGCTCGAGCGCCTTCTCCTGCACCTTCACATTCTCGCGGGCGAAAACGAGATCGTAGTAGGCCTGTTCCACACGGGTGAGGACGTTGATGACCTGAAACTCAAGCGCGTAAAGGCTGATTTCCTTGTTCTTCTTGGAAACCAGAATCTGCTGCCGCGCGTTGTCGATCCAGAAATTGCGCAGCAGCGGCTGTGTCACGGACCCGATCAACGCCCCCGAATACTCCGCGCCGTTGCGGAAGATGTCACCGTCGCGCCGCACCATCGTGGGCGAAAATTGATACGTCATGCCGCTGGGAAACAGGCCGCCAATGCCGAAGTTGTATTGGGAGGCATCCACGGAGCGTTGTGGCGCCGGAAAGCCGAGCGGATTCGTGGATGCGGGCGACACGCTGGAGCTGTCCTGAAAGGTGAAGTTGAACGTCGGGTCGTAGGCGCCCCGGGCGGAGGAGAGGTTGAAGAACGCAATTTCCGGCCCAAAGCGCTCGATCTGGACGTCGAGGTTGTTCTCAAGCGCGAGCCGGAAACATTCCTGCAGTGAGAGGCTGCGCGTTTCCTGCACGGATGCAGCCCTGCCCGGAACGATCAGACCCAGGAAACACAACAGTGCGATGACGGCTCGTTGCATGATGTGCGGAGAGTGGTGGATTCGTCGGCGTTCGTCAAATATGGCTTCGCGGTTGGCTTCGCGGTTGGCTTCGCGGTTCAAATGCCCTCCGCAAGGTGTCCCTTGCAGAATGCCTGGAAACTGGCCGCCTGCCGCTGCTGCCAGTCGGTGTCCCGCCCCAACTCGGACGCCACCAGCGCCGCCACTCCCGGAGCGGCGTCCATCGCCGCCCGCGCATCCAGCACGAGCATGCGCAGACGGCGCGACAAGACATCCTCCACGGTCCGGGCCATCTCATGGCGCACGGCCCAGATCACTTCGGCGTTGCGATGGGCCAGCCGTGGATGCACGCGCTGTTGCAAGGCGGGGTTTTCCGAAGCCAGCGATCGAATCGCCTGGGCGTCTGTTCCATGAACGGACAGGTCCCAAGGGTCTTCAGGCCGATCGTTTGAGATGGACTCAATGTCCCCGGCAGGCGCGCCATGCAGGCGCATGTGTTCTGTCTGGCATGGCCGGGTTGGCAGCCCGCCTGACTTGATGGCCCTGTCCACCGTGTCTTCCGCCATCTTGCGGCAGGTGGTCCACTTGCCTCCGGTGATGGTGATCAGACCAGACGGTGAGACTTCCAGCACATGATCGCGCGCAATGGCCGCCGTGTTGCCGCCGCCGGCTTTGGCCAGCGGGCGCAGCCCCGCGAAGATGGAAAGAATGTCCGGCCCGCCGGGCTTCTTCTGCAAATACAGGCCGGTGTGCTCCAGCAGGAAATCAATCTCCTGCCGCAGTGGACGTGGATCGAGGCTGGGTTCCGGCACGGGTGTGTCCGTGGTGCCGACGACCACACGGCCCTGCCATGGAATGGCGAACAGGATGCGCCCGTCGGCGGTCCTGGGCACCATGATCGCGGTGTCGCCGGGCAGAAAGGAACGGTCCAGCACGATGTGGATGCCCTGGCTGACGGTCATCATGCGCGCTGCATCCGGCGCATCCATGCGGCGCAACGTGTCCGTGAAAATCCCCGTGGCGTTGATGACCACACGGCTTCGGAGTTCAAATGCACGACCCGTTTCCATGTCGCGTGCCAACGCGCCCGCCATGCGCCCACGGCCATCCTTCAGCAGTGTTTCCACCCGCATGTAGTTCAACGCCACCCCGCCCCGGTCGTGAACGGTCTGCACCATGCAGATGGCCAGTCGCGCGTCATCGAACTGCCCGTCGAAGTAGCGGATGCCGCCGCGCAATCCTTCGGCCCGCAGGGTCGGCGCAAGCGCCAGCGTGGCGTCACGCCCCAGAACCGTGGAGGCGCCGATGCTCAGGCGTCCGGACATCGCGTCATACACCTTGAGGCCGAGTCCGTAATAGGGTTTCTCCCACCATTGATAGGCGGGAACGACGAAGGCGAGCGGATGAACCAGATGCGGCGCGTTGCGCAGCAGCAGCCCGCGTTCGTGGAGTGATTCTCGAACCAGATGAATGTTGCCCTGCTTGAGATAGCGGAAGCCGCCGTGAATGAGCTTGGTGCTGCGGCTGGAGGTGGCCTTGGCGAAATCCTCCTGCTCGATCAGCACCGTGC
>CAYQCZ010000192.1:6337-8008 GCA_964415955.1 uncultured Verrucomicrobiota bacterium
TTCTGGTTGACAGCTTTTGCAAAAAACATAAAACGAAACCCGCGTGAACTGGCATCCACAGCCACGGCAAGGCCGGTCGCGCCACCACCGATGACCAGCACATCCCAGGGGGATTGCCCGCCCTCCAGTCTGCGGATGGCTTCGTCGCGGTTCATGCGTGTCGGGCGCAGGCTACACCTGCGGCCGTGGGGATTGTAAGTTTGGATTCACGGCGTTGTGACGCCCGTGCCGCAGGCAATGCAGGACATTGGAACACCAAGTCAAACCGCTGGTGACGCAGTGGCCTTCGTCGCGCCGGTGAGGACTGCGGGCATCACAGCCGTTCGCGCCAATGCCGGTCGTGGCGTGCCGCATGGATGACGGCGAACACAACGATGGCATCCTCCCGGACAATGAAGAATATGCGGTAGGGAAAACGCCGGGCCAGAATGCGCCGGACTTCCGGGCGGTGGCGCACGAGCGAATGGTGCGAGGGGTTTTTGACGGCGCGTCGGATGGCGGCGCGAACTTCAAAGGTGAGTTCCAAGCCCAGGCCCTCCAACCGCTCGTCATACCAAAGTGCGGCTTCGATGATGTCCGCCTCGGCTTCGCTGCGGACGATGAGTCGGCGGCTCATGCCTTGAGCCGCGCGCGTATGCGGGCTTCCACTTCATCCCACGAACTGCCTGCGTCGGGGTCTTGCTCATACGCGGCCAGCCGCGCATCCAGCAACGCCTTTTCCGCGTCGGTCAACGGGTCTGCCGCATCGAGCCATTCCTCCCCATCCAGCCGGGCCAGTTGGAGGCGGACTTCCTGACGCTCTCCCGGGGTCAGCTTGGGCAACTCTGCCAGAATCTCGGCTTTGCTCATGACCGGAATTTACGCCGCCCCACTGGACGTGTCAGCCGGAAATCCTCGAATGCCTGGTCAATCCCGCCCTCTCAAATCACAACCAACCACCACCATCTCGACTTGAACCACGAATGCACACGGATTCGGAAGGACGAGCTATGCGAGTCCCCGACTGAGCCTGAATTCCGGTGTTGAACCACGGATGGACAGGGATAAACACCGATGCATGGCCGCAGGTGGACACGGAACTGCAAGGCACAACCCAGGGTGAAGACCCCTCACCCCGACCCTCTCCCCTCATCTGATGAAGGGAGAGGGGGTGGACATTGCCGACTGCTTGCTTTGACCGTGCTTCGCGCTGCAAAAACTGCTGCCCATTCGCTTTCACCCTCGCGCGCAAGCGGAGAGGGAAGCCCAATCCGGCCGACTGTTCCGTCGCCCTCTCCCTTTGCGCAGCGAGGGTAGAGAAATGGGGTGAGGGGTGCTTCCGTGCCTTGACTCGGCGCGCACAGTCTTTCGGCATGGCAACACGGATGGAGAGGGAGTCGAACCACGAATGGACACGAAGCCACACGAAGGGCGAAACACTGAACGACAACCGACGGGTTTCAACCACGGATGGACGCGAATGCACACGGATTCGGAAGGACGAGCTATGCGAGTCCCCGACTGAGCCTGAATTCCGGTGTTGAACCACGGATGGACACGGAACTGCAGGCCACAACCCAGGTTGAACACCCCTCACCCCGACCCTCTCCCCTCATCTGATGAAGGGAGAGGGGGTTGACATTGCCGACTGCTTGCTTTGACCGTGCTTCGCGCTGCAAAAACTGCTGCCCA
>CAYQCZ010000193.1:0-7994 GCA_964415955.1 uncultured Verrucomicrobiota bacterium
CACCTTCTGGTGAAGTTCGAACTGCCGGCGTCCGTCGTCGTAGCGCTGAGCGTAATAGTGCGCGATGCCGCGCTGCCAGTGGTGGGGTTCCTGGCCGGGCACGAGTTCGATGAACTTGTCGAAGTCGTCGATGGCCTCCTTGAAACGGCCGAGCTTGAACCATGCTTCGCCACGCCTCTGGTAAACGCCGGTGGCTTTGGGCGCGAGTTTGAGCACTTCGGTGTAATCGGCGGCCGCCTTCTCGAAATCCCTGCCATGTTCATGCAGCCGGCCGCGCACGTAAAACGCCTCGGGGTTCTGAGGGTCGGCGGCCAGGGCGTCCCCGGCCAGTTTCAACGCCTGATCCCTCTTCCCAGCCTCGAAAGCGGCGTTGGCCTCCTTGAGCAGGGTGGCCGCCCTGGCTGTGTCGGCGCCTTGAGCAGGCCCGCCACACACCGTCAACACGGCTGCGAGCACAATCACCAGCAACGTCATGATTGGATGGCAAGTTCTCATTCCTGCAGGCTGTTCAATAGGTTGCACGACCACCGCTGAGATCAAACACAGCCCCGGTGCTGAAGGAACATTCCTCGGAGCAAAGCCACGCCACCATGGAGGCCACCTCATCGACACGTCCAAAGCGGTTCATCGGAATTTTGGAAAGCATGTATTCGATGTGCGCCTGCCCCACCTGCTTGAGGATGTCGGTCTGGACGACCGCAGGCGTGATGCAGTTGACACGAATGTCGGTGCGCGCCAGTTCCTTGCCGAGGGATTTGGTGAGGCCGATGACGCCGGCCTTGGAGGCGCTGTAGTGGGAGGCATTGGGATTGCCTTCCTTGCCTGCGATGGAGGCGATGTTGACGATGCGCCCGTAACCCTTTTCCAGCATGTGGGGCACGGCGGTTTTGCAGCACAGAAAAAGGGCGTTCAAATTGGTGTCCACGACGTTTTTCCATTCCTCCAGGGTCAATTCCCACAGGTGCTTGGTCGTTCCTGCGATGCCGGCGCTGTTCACAAGGATGTCGATGGAGCCGAATTGTTTGACGTCCGCCGAGAAGGCGAGTTTGACATCCTTTTCACTGGTGACGTTGACCACCACCGTGTTCACACCGCCCTTGCCCTCGAGTGACTTGGAGGCGGCCTCAAGCGCTTCTCCGTCCTTGTCCCACAGGCTGCAGCGCGCACCGGAAACAATCAGGCGTTCAGCAATGGCCAACCCCAGGCCGCGTGCGCCCCCTGTGATGATGGCATTGCGCCCATTGAGATCGATCTGGTTCATGGCTTGGCTTCCGACTGCATACTGAGTGTGAATTTCCAAACAGGGTCACCGGAAGGTAATCAGCCTCCGCACGCATCCGCAAGCTTTCCGGGCCGTCAGAGACAGTTTGATCGATGCAAAGGATCGATGGATCGATGGGGCGGTCAAATAATCCGCCTTTTCCTTTGCTCAAAATCAAGCGGGTAAAAATGAACCGGGCTTGGTGTCCTGTGGAAGGCCACCAAGCCCGGGGAGTTTTCAGAAGAAGCACAACGTAGGTTTTGGGGGAGCTCCGGCAAGGCTGTGCTCACCTTGCCGGAAATCTAAAAAATCTTTAAAGAACTGCACACCTACAGGTGGTGGTGTGTGCGTGACGTGGGCACTAAGCCATCGTTGGCCTCCACTGTCAACCGGGGCAGCAGATTATTTTCAAGTATCATCCACGTTAATGCAAAGCATGAACACCCCCCGCCCGCCACAACACGCCGGCTTCGCCCTTCCGACGGCATGCCCGCCTCCCATTATTGACTGTGCCGCTGAAACATCCCGGGATAGGATGCACCCGTCCAACAACTGCAAATGAACGACTTTTTTCAAGAACTGGAAGGTCCGCTGCTCAAGCTGCTTGAATTCCCGCTGTTCAGGTCCGGGCAGACACAGATCACTGTGTCCAGCATCTGCGCCGTGCTGATCCTCTTCGGTGTGGTGCTCCTGATGGAATACGTGTTCCGCAAGCACATGTTCCCCAGGCTCATGAGGCGCTCTCACATGGAGCCCTCCATCCAATACACCATAGGCAAGATCGCCGGATACGTGGTCCTCACACTTGGCTTCTACATTTCGCTGCTCGTGGTGGGCATTGACCTGAGTTCACTCGCGCTGATCGCCGGTGCCATCGGTGTCGGCCTCGGTTTCGGCCTGCAGAACATCATCAGCAACTTTGTCTCGGGCATCATCATCCTGTTCGAGCGCAGCCTGAAGGTGGGCGACTATGTGCAGCTGGCCTCGGGCGTCTCCGGCGAGGTGCAGGAGATCAACATGCGCAGCACGTTGATCACGACCAACGACAACATCGACATCATTGTCCCGAACTCGGAATTCGTGAACGGCCAGGTGATCAACTGGACATTGAACGAGGCCACACGACGCATCCATGTGCCCTTCGGCGTGGCTTATGGCACGAACAAGGAAATGGTCAGAAAGGCCGTTCTGGAAGCGGCCGATTTGGTGAGCTACACCGTCAGAGGAAATGAAAAACGCAAACCGCAGGTGTGGTTTGTGGGATTCGGTGCAAGCAGTCTCGATTTTGAACTGGTGGTCTGGGTGGGGCCGGATTCCGTCAGCCGTCCCGGAACGGTGCAGGCCGCGTATTTGTGGGAAATCCACACGGCCCTCTACAAGTATCAGATCGAAATCCCCTTTCCCCAAAACGACCTGCACCTCCGCAGCGTCCTCGGCCTCAAGGACGCCCAGGCCAAGGAATGGCTCGAACAGCATTTCAGCAGGAAACCTCCGGCTGCTCCGCCGGATGCCCCGGGCTCCTAAACCATGGCATCGCTCCCCGAACATACAAGGGATCTTGTCAACCGGGCAAAGGGGGCCGCCTCGGACGCCGTGGGCGTGCTCGGCAAGTTCGGACGGCTGATCACGGACGGACTGGGGCTCGCATCGTCGGAAGCGGCCAGTTTGCACTTCGCACGAAAGCCACCGGGGTCCGCACCCGGCATCGAAAGCAACCGGGAAGCCGACACACCGCCCAGCGCCGGCAAGGTCCGGGTGCAGTGCATCGACTACGCGCCGGATCGGGTGGAACGCCGCGAGATTGCGGATTTGACGGCGTTTCTGGCCGAACCCCGCCCCGACTGGTGCAAGGTGCGATGGGTCAACATTGACGGCCTCCATCCCTATGTGGTCAAACGGTTCAAGGACCGCTACCAACTGCACACACTCGCGGCCGAGGATGTCCTCAACACCCGCCAGCGCCCCAAGGTGGAGGACTTCCCGGACCACCTCTTCGTGGTGGTGCGCATGCTGACAGTCGGTGACGGTGCCCTGCAAAACGAGCAGATCAGCATCTTTTTCTTTCGTGACACCGTGCTCACCTTCCAGGAACACGAGGGCGACGTGTGGGACCCCGTGCGGCAACGGATTCAAAACCCCACATCACGCCTGCGCACCCAGGGAACGCCCTACCTGCTATACGTGCTGCTGGATGCCGTGGTGGACCACTGTTTTCCCATCCTCGAAGGCTACGGGGATTTGCTGGAGGAACTCGAGGACCACGTCGTGGAAAACCCAACCCCTGCCGTCCAGCAGAACATCCACGCCGTCAAGCGCGA
Source organism: uncultured Verrucomicrobiota bacterium (assembly GCA_964415955.1). Taxonomy (GTDB): domain Bacteria; phylum Verrucomicrobiota; class Verrucomicrobiia; order Limisphaerales; family CAYQCZ01; genus CAYQCZ01. Next base: position 3,580 of record CAYQCZ010000193.1, read on the forward strand.
ACTGCTCGTCCTCCGCCGCATGATCTGGCCCATGCGCGATGTCCTCAGCACCCTGCAACGCGATGAGCACGGTTTCTTCACGGACTTCGCCCGCACCTACCTGCGCGACGTGTATGACCATGCCGTCCAGGTCATCGACATCCTCGAGTCCTACCGTGAAATGGCGGCCGGCCTGCATGATCTTTACATGTCCTCCGTCGGCAATCGCATGAACGAAATCATGAAGGTGCTGACCATCATGGCCAGCTTCTTCATCCCCGTCACCTTCCTTGCGGGCGTCTATGGGATGAACTTCGACCACCTGCCGGAGCTGCACTGGAAATACGCCTATCCCACCTTTTGGATTCTCTGCCTTTTGATCACGTCCGGCCTGGCCATTTTCTTCTGGAAGAAAGGCTGGCTCGGTCGCAAATAAACCAGTGCACAGCCAAGCCATCACCCCTCACCTCATGAAGCCTCATCCGCACCCGGCCATGTGGGCCGCCGCCCTGCTCTGCTGCCATCTCACGACACCAGCCAATGCGGCAGGCACCTCGCCCGCCCTTGATTTCACCCGCGCCACGTTCGGCAAGCTTCCCGATGGGCGCACGGTCGAAGTCTTCACGCTCACCAACACCAGGGGCACCAGCGTCAAGGTCATGTCGCTCGGAGCCACATTGATCAGCGTTCAGACACCGGACCGCAATGGCAGGACGGACGAGATCACGCTGAATCTCGACAGCCTGGAGGCCTACGTGGCAGGTCATCCTTCATTGGGTTCGACCGTCGGGCGCTTCGCCAACCGCATCGGCCAGGCGCAGTTCGTGATTGATGGCAAAACACATCAGGTCACGCCCAATGCAAAGCCGCACCACATTCATGGCGGCCGCGAGGGCTTCGGCAAACTGCTGTGGAATGCCCGCACGCAGAAGGACCGGGACAGCGTCCAGGTTGAATTCTCACTCACAAGCCCGGACGGCGACGAGGGTTATCCGGGCACCCTGACCGCCAGGGCCATCTACCGGCTGAATGAGAAGAACGAACTGACCATGGAATACTTCGCCGAAACCGACAAGGCGACCCACGTGAACCTCACAAACCATGCGTATTGGAATCTGTCCGGCGCAGGCTCGGGCACGGTGCATGATCATCTGCTGATGCTGAATGCCAAACACTCGCTCGCCATTGACGACAAAAAGATTCCCACTGGTGAACTGTCCCCGGTCAAAAACACTCCGCTGGACTTCACCAAGTCCATGCGCATCGGGGAACGCATCAAGGAAGTCGGCGGCGGTGGATACGATCACTGTTATGCCATCGATCACCGCAAGCCCGGCAGCCTCACCCTTGCGGCGCGGGTGGAGGACCCGAAGACCGGACGCATCATGGAAGTGCTGACCACCCAGCCCGGTGTGCAGCTTTACACGGCCAACTATCTCAGCGAAAAAACCGGGGCAAGAGGCCGTAACTACGGTCCGCACCATGCGCTGTGCCTCGAGGCTCAGGCGTTTCCAGATGCGCCCAACAAGCCGGAGTTCCCCTCGTCCCTGCTCCGGCCCGGCCAGACATATCACCAGGTGACCGTCCACCGTTTCAGCGTGAAGCGTTGACATGCGATCCATCCGCAAACCCGGCCCCACTCCGCAAACCTGGGCGGCCCTGCTGCTGGGCCTCGTGCTGGGCACCATGTCAGCCCGCGCGCAAAAACCGGAATCAGTCGCCGCGCCGGCTGCGGACAATTCGCCTGCCGCGCAACTTGCTTCGTTCACCACAGACGACCGATTTGAAATGGGTCTGTTCGCCGATGAATCCATGGGGGTCGCCAATCCGGTATGCATGCGATGGGACGCCCGGGGCCGATTGTGGGTGCTCTGCACATGGGCCTACCCGCAACTCACCGGAGGAGACAAACCGGACGACAAGCTGCTGATTCTTGAAGACACCGATGGCGACGGCAAGGCGGACCGGGTGACGACCTTCATCGACGGCCTGAACATGCCCACGGGTTTCGCCCTGGGTCACGGCGGCGTGTATGTGGGCGAAGGCCAGGAACTGCTCCATTTCAAGGACACAAACCAGGATGGGCGTGCCGACAAACGCGAAGTGATTTTCACCGGGTTCGGCACCGGGGACACGCACCAGAACATCAACTCCTTCACCTGGAGCCCGGGCGGCGAACTGTTCTTCTGCCAGGGGCTGCACACGTTTTCCCGCATCGAAACGCCATGGGGCATTCGCGGCCTGGAAGAATACGGCTCCTGGCGGCTGCGCCCTTTGCGGCGTGAGCTGCACCCCTTCCGTCGTTCCTCCTCCGGCGGCAATCCATGGGGCGTCACCTTCGGCGACTGGGGCGAGCCCTTCGTCAAAAGCAACGGGCCGGACATCCACGAACTGCTGCCGGGGATGATTGCCACGGATCACACGCTGGTGCCGCCGGACATCGGCCGCACCAAGATCAAGTCCATGATCATCGAGATCCTCGATTCCCCGCATCTGCCCGACGACATGCAGGGGGACATGCTCATTGCCGGCTACTTTGCGCACATCGTGGATCGCCTTCGGCCAACTGCGGACGGGTCAGGCCACAAACTGGAAAACCTCCCGCCTCTGCTTGTTTCTTCCCACAGCGCATTCCGCCCGGTGGACATCAGCGTGGGGCCGGATGGCGCCATCTATGTGCTCGACTGGTTCAACCCCATCATCGGCCACTACCAGGCGTCCTTCCGCCATCCGGACCGCGACAAATCCCACGGCCGCATCTGGCGCGTCACTGCAAAAAACCGTTCCCTGACAAAACCACCGCCGCTTGCAGACATGAATGCCGCCGCGCTGTGCGAGCAGCTTGCTGCGCCCACGCGATGGATTCGCCAGCAGGCCAAACTGCGCCTGATGGATCTGCCCTCAAAAGAAGCCATTCCTGCGGTGGAGGCATGGGTGCATTCACTGAAGCCCGATGCGCCGGGCTATGAACATGCCTTGTTTGAGGCCATCGGCGTTTACGAATCTCATGAAGTCGTAAACCAGGAGCTTCTGGGCAGGCTGCTCGCCGCCAGGGAACCGCTCGCCCGCGCTTATGCCACCCGTGTGGCCGGACGCTGGAACGACCGCCTTGATGAGCCTCTGACACTGCTCGCCCGGTCCGCCGCAGACGACTCTCCACGTGTGCGGCTCGAAGCCATAGTCGCCTGCACTGAAGTGCGCTCGGCGAGTGCCATCAAGATTGCAGCACTTGCCACGGACAAACCCATGGACCGTTTTCTGGATCATGCCTTCGTGCAGGCGGTGCATGCCCTGGCGGAGTTCTGGAAGCCCGCGTTTGTCGCAGGTCGTCTTCCCTTTCCCAACAACGCCCAGCTCGTGCGTGTGCTCAAGGCCTACGGAGGCGATGACACCCTGGAACTCGCCCGCCAGCGCCTGGCCGACACCTCGGTGACCCTCGACCTCCGCCAGTCCTTCGCTGTTCTTCTGGCCAGCCTTGGCACCACCGCCGACGCAGGTCTTGCGCTCCAGCACATGGCCGGTCACGCGCCGATGCTTGCCGCGCTGGTGGATTCGGCAAAACAACGCGGCCTGCGCCCGCCGCCCTCGGCGGAAACCGTGCTTCAACAGTTGATGGCATCCGACGAGGAACCCGTTCGCACGGCAGCGATCCACCTCACGGGATTGTGGCGGCTCAACTCCTTCACCGCGCAGTTTGCCCGGCTTGCCTCCGATGCCGGCCAGCCCGAATCGCTGCGCGTGGCGTGCATCGAATCCCTTGGTTTCATGGGCGGGAAATCAACCGCGCAGGATTTGGCCCGTCTGGCAACCGCGGCAAAGCAGGCTTCCATCCGGCTGGCCTCCGTGGATGCGTTGTCGAAGCTGGACGTCCAGCAGGCGGCCCATGCACTGGCGGCGCTTGTCACCCGGTCCACGGAGGAAGAGTTGAATCGCATGCTGGCATCCGTGCTTCAACGGAAGAACGGCGCGGACGCTTTGCAAAATTCACTGGGCACGCAGCGGCCGCCCGTGGACGCCGCCAAACTGATCCTGCGATGGCTCAACAGCGCGGGGCGCACGGAACCGGCATTGACCACACTGCTTCGCGAAATCATCGGCAGCCAGGGGGAAACTCCTGCTTATTCGCCGGAACTGGTCGCAAAACTTGCAGCAGATGCCATGGCCAAAGGCGACGCATCTCGTGGACGGCGCGTTTTCCAGTCACCGACCGCAAGCTGCACTGCGTGCCATGCGATCGATGGCATGCATGGAATCAGCACCAGCATCAAGGGCCCCAGTCTCACCGCCGTGGCCGCCGGGCTGCCGGTTGAGTTGATCATCGAATCCGTGCTGTGGCCGGAACGGCAGATCAAGGAGGGTTTCCAGCCGGTGACCGTGACCACGAAGGATGGCCGCTATCTCAACGGATTCTTCGATGCCCAGGAGCGTGGCACCCT
>CAYQCZ010000194.1:0-7987 GCA_964415955.1 uncultured Verrucomicrobiota bacterium
ACGGGACGCGATGCGAGAGTGGCGCCACGTCCACGACACCATCCAGAATGAGTTGAATGCCTTGTCCGAGCGCAAGGCCGCCCTCGGCCGGGAGCTGGAATACGCCCGCGCCAAGCTGGACAACGCCCAGAAGCAGCAGCAGGTGGCGGTGCGTCTGGGGGCGCAGGATGAGATCGAGAAGTGGCAGCGCGAAGTTCAGGCGTGGCAGAGCCGCGTGACCGCCACCGAGGCGGAGGTGGCCAAGATCGAGGGAGACACCACCGCGGCGGTCGAGCGTCTGCGCCGGCAGATCGAGGATTCCAGCAAGGGCGTGATGCTGCCGGGCGAGGTCATCCAGCTTTTCGTTCTGGAGGATGAATCCTTCAACGGCCTCTACCAGATTCGTGAAGGCGGTTATGTGGTGCTGCCCCGTGTGGGTCGCGTCTCCGTCGTCGGCAAGGACATGAGCGGCGTCGAGCGCACGATCAAGGACGCGCTTGAAGCCACCCAGCTCCGCCAGGCCACCGTGATGGTGGAACGCGCCCGCGGCGTCTATGCCGAAACCACGACCGATGTCATCTATCTGGCCGGTGAATTCCAGACTCCCGGGCCGATGAAGATTCCGGAAGGGTTTTCCCCCACCATCGTGACGGTGATTCTCCGTTCAGGTGGCCTGACCCCCGTGGCCGACCTCACCCGTGTGAAGCTGCTCCGTCTGGAGCACGGTCGCGCGCTGGTGGAGGAGGTGAATGTCCAGGCCATCCTGGATGGCACGGGCCTCCAGTCGGATCTGGCGCTGAATGCAGGTGACATCATCGTGGTCCCCGCCTTTTCGCCCATTGTTTACGTGACGGGCAACGTGCAGCGCCCGGGCATCCTGCAGTTGACGCCGGATGAGGATCTCACGGCCTATTCCGCCATTTTGCGCAGCGGCGGCTTTGCCCGCTTTGCCAGCGTCAAGAGGGTTTACGTGATGCGCGACCTCGGCAACGGCGAGAAGAAGAAGATCCCGGTGAACATCAAGGAGGTGCAGTCCGGCAAGACGTCTGACATCGTCCTGCAGGGGCTGGACATTGTCGTGGTGCCCGAAAGCTGGTTCAGTTGGTGATGCATCCACGTGAAGTTTCCACGCCCGGCAGTGCATCTGCCGGGCGTTTTCATTTCCTCAATGGCATGAAAGGTGCGGCTGACATCCAGAAGATCGTTTACACACAGACCTTTGAAGGTTAGAGAATACGCTGCTGGCAGGCACCTGCCGGACAAACCGGACACCCATAAAAGTCGAACATGCTTCCTGGAGTAAAAAAACGCCTGGTGAATTTCAGCGACATCATGATGTATGTCGCGATCTTCCTGAAGTATGGGCGGATGATCACCCTGATGCTGTGCCTGTTCCTGCTGGGCGGCCTCACCTACTACGTCTTTGCCAAGCCCATTTACTACGCAAAGGCCGTCATACAATACCAGGGGCTTCCTCTTCCGGTGGACGGCCAGGTCGCCCTGCACGATCGCAACCCCAACTTCATCCTGGGGGACATCGGCTCTCCGCTGGTCATTCAACGCACCGCCTACAAGCTTGGTTACAAGGGGCGTCGTCAGGACATTGAGAAGTATTTTGTGCGCCGTGTGACTGTGAACTGGGATGATCAACGCAACATCGTCATCGACGTCTGGCCCTACCTGCAGCACATCACCGCGCCGTGGGGTGAAACCATGCTGCAGGAATACCTCGCGCTGCGCGAAGAGCGCAGGATGAACTATCGGGAGGAGGCGATCCGCAGTTTCACCAATGAAATGGCCAACCTCAGCCAGAAGATGCAGGAACTGGTCGAGGCGCGCACGGTGTTCAAGGAGACCAACGAGGTCATGCAGATCATCATGAACCTGAACGATCTTCGCGACGTGCCGGTGAAGGCCGTCCTGGTGGGCCACAGGCTGGAAGCCCGGGACAAGCTGCGCACACGGCTGGATGATCCCCATGTCAGCATCGCGGAAAAACTGGCCCTCATGTCCGGCATCAAGGACGCGGATGGCGCAAGCGTCGGTGAGATTCTTTACGGCGTGGAGGAAACCACCAGCGGCAATTCCACGGTGGGCACCGGCCCTCTCCCTCGCGCGTTGTCCACGGCGATCCGCCGCCCCAACAGCCCCCAGGGCATCGTCGTGCTGCCGGACATGATCGGTCGTGCGGCTGAACGTGAATCATGGGAACAGTTGGACAGGGAGCGAAACGATCTTGCAGCCCAGGTGGCGGAAAAAAGCCAGATCTATCTGCCTGCGCATCCGGTCATGGCCGATCTCAACAAGCGCCTGGCCGAGGTGGATAAGAAACTGCTGCTTGAATATCAATACGCCCGGAACCGCTTCGACCTTGAGGTGGCCAAGTTGAGGGACAAGCAGCAGGAGCTTGCCGAGAAGCTTCCCAAGTATGAGACCGCGCTGCGCGATTATGAGCGCATGCAGCAGCATTCCACCGAGTTTGAATCCTCCCAGCTTGCCTGGAACACCATGTATACGCAGCTCGCCAAGACGGTGGCCAATTTCCAGTATGCCGACGAGCATGACCGCATCCGCCTGCATTACATCGGCAACGAGGAATTGCGCGACATCCTCCCGGTGTCGCCGAACCGGTTCAAACTGATCCTCATGTGCCTGGCCGCCGGTCTGGCGGTGTCGATCGGCCTGCCTTTTCTCTTCGAATACCTCGACTACACGGCCACCGACGTGGCGGAGGTGGAGGACGCTCTCAAGCTTCGTGGACTGGGCATCGTCCCCAAGATGCTGGAGGGAACCAGCGAAAAGTTTCCCCTGCTCAGTTCAGGGGATCGGGATGCCCGGCATCTGCTGGAAAACTTTCGTGTCATCCGCACCAACCTGATTTTGAACCCTGTTCAGGAGGGCAATCCCGAGTCCGCCACCGGGCAGCAGGTCATCCTGGTGGCCAGTTCGGTGCCCAAGGAGGGCAAGACGGCCATTGCCTCGAACATGGCCATCGCCTTTGCTCAGAAGGGGGAGAAGACATTGATCATCGATGCGGACCTGCGCCGCGGGCGCCAGCACCGGGTGTTTGCCACCCGCACATCGCCAGGACTCAGCAACATCCTGGTCGAGGACGCCCCGCTGGAGTCCACGTGCCGCCCGACCTTCCATGACAATCTCGACATCCTCACCTGCGGCCGCCACATCTCGGGTGCCACGGAGCTGCTGGGGTCGGCCGCCTTCACACAGATGATTGCGACGCTGCGCCAGCGTTACGACAAGATCATCATCGACACCCCGCCCGTGCTTGGATTGTCCGAGACCTCGATGATGCAAAAGTCGGTGGACGGCGTGATGTTCGTGATTTCCAGCGAGCAGACCCCCATGCGCAGCGTCAAGGCCGCCATCGAACTGCTGCGGGCCAACGGGGCGAGGTTCTATGGATTCGTGTTGAACCGCATCGACCTGCGCGAAAACGCGAACTACTACAACTACTACTACTACAGCTACCACTACTACGACCGTTACCAGGCGCTTGAAAAGGCGTCCTGAGTGTGTGGCGTTTGAGGCTGTGAACCATGTCTGCCGGCCGGGCGAAGCCGTTCTTTCTGCCGGAACATTTTGATGACCCATCCGCTCATCTCCTGCTCCGCCCCTTGAATCCGGCACCGGTCAAGATTGCGCACGTGGTCAATTCCCTCGATGCCGGGGGAATGGAGAATGGTGTGGTGAACCTTGCCTGCCGTCTTCCGGCGCACCATTTCAGAACGGAGGTGTGGTGCCTGGAGCATCCCGGCGTGTTTGCGGAACGCCTGCCCCCCGGGGTGTCCGTGCGTGTGCTTGGAAAGCGTGGCGGATTTACGCCGGCGGTGGTTGCCGGGATCAGACGCCAGGTGATGGAGCATCAGCCTGATGTCCTGCATACGCACAATCTGGGCCCGCTCATTTACACCGGGCTGGCGCGGATGGCTGGATGCCGGACACGGTTGCTGCATGGTGAACATGCCGAGCTTTCCTCCGATGAACGGACGTTCCAGGCGTTGATGCAGCGCCGGTTCTTCTTCCGCTGCGCCGACAGGGTCCACACGGTCTCCCGCACCCTTGTGACGGACCTTCACGCCGCCGGACTGCACCACCCGCACCTGATGTCCATCGTGAACGGGGTGGACATTGCGAAGTTTTCACCCGGGACTGGAGGTTCTGTCCGCGATTCCATCGGGCTGCCGCAGAAGGCCTTTGTTCTCGGCATGGTCGGACGGTTCGGTCCTTTCAAGCGGCACCGTCTGCTGCTGGAGGCGTTTGACCGTCTGGCCGGCGGTTTTCCCGGTGTGCATCTCCTGATGGTGGGCGGGGGCGGGCCGGAGGAGGCTTCTGTGCGGACCCGCGCCGGAGTTTCCGCCCACGCGGACCGCATTCATCTTGCCGGGTTGCAGGCGGACATGCCCGCCTGGTATCGGGCCATGGACGTGCTGGTGGTTCCATCGGTCAACGAGGGCCTTTCCAACGCCGTGCTCGAGGCGATGGCCTGTGGCGTGCCCGCCCTGGCGCATGCCGCCTGCGGCAATGGCGAGGTCATCACCCATGGAGTGGACGGCTGGCTCGGCCGTTTTGAGGATGCGGAGGGGCTGGCCCGGGAACTCCGGCGGATTCTGGATCAACCCGCGTTGGTTGCAGAGTGCAGTGGCCGCGCGCGCCGGAAGGTCGAGGCCGGCTTTTCCCTCGGGAAGATGGTGGACCAATACGCGGCCGTATATGAGTCCCTTGCCAGGGCGTCCGTGGGCGCGCCACCTGCGTGCAGCGGACCTTGATCATGCGGGCATGATTCCGTCTGGTTTTAGGATTGAATGATCCGGGGTTCATCGGAACGCTTCCGACGCCATGCGCGTGCTGTTTGCCAGCCATCTGTTCCCGAACCGGCAGGAGCCGTTGAAGGGCGTGTTCGTGCTGGAACTTGCGCGGGCGCTGGCGCGACTGGCGCAGGTTGAAGTGGTGGCGCCACTGCCGGTCATTCCCTGGCTCCGGCCCTTCCGTCATGTTCCGCGCTCTGATGTCATGGAAGGCATTCGAGTCGTTCATCCCAGGTATCTGGCGCTGCCCTCGATGCTGTATGCGCACCGCTGGAGAACCTACCATGGCGCATGGCGGTCCTGCCTGGCGGGCCGGGAACAGCTTCCCGACGTGGTTCATGTGCACTGGACCTATCCCGATGCGTATGCCGTGCTCCGATGGGCCCAGCAGCGTGATCTTCCTGTTGTATTGACGGTGCATGGTCATGCGGCTTTTGGCTGGAAGGAGCCACCGCGGCACCGCCGCTGTTACAACCAGGCATTGCGCGGTGTCCGGCGGATCATCAGCGTCAGCGGTGAAATCCGCGATCAACTGATCCGTGAATCGGGTGTGTTGCCGGAGCGCATCGATGTGATTCACAACGGCGTGGACATGGATCGTTTCCCGCCCGTGGAGGCCGAGGCTGCCCGACGCCGGCTGGGGCTGCCTCTGAACAAGAAAATCATCCTCTGCGTGGCGCGGCTTTCTCCGGAAAAAGCCCTTGGTCGGCTCATGCTTCAAACGGCCCGTCTCAAGGGCAGGCATGACTGGGGCCTGCACATCGTGGGTGAAGGTCCTTTGCAGAATGCCTTGCGGACGATGGTGGACGAGCAGGGGTTGGGCGGCCGCGTGCATCTGGAGGGTGGCGTGTCCCACGACAAACTTCGGGACTGGTATGCGGCGGCGGATGTGTTTTGCCTGACCTCCCTGCATGAAGGCTGCCCCGTGGTCGTGCATGAAGCGCTGGCCTGCGGGCTGCCGGTGGTTTCCACCCGTGTCGGGGCTGTGCCGGATCTCATTCAGGAGGGTGTGAACGGACTCCTGTGCCGGGTGGATCACGATGAGGACATCGCCGATCAGTTGGACAAGGCCCTCTGCACCCGGTGGGACCGGAAGGCCATCGTGGAAACGGGCCGACAGCACACATGGGACGCCGTGGCTGCCAGGACCATGGATGTTTACGCCGCCGCCCTGGCGGAAAAGGGAGGGGGCAACGCATGTGCGGCATAGTGGCATTCTTCAAACCCGACGGCCACGCAGACGGCGGGGCTGCCGTGCGGCGGGCGACGCGCCTCATGGCGCATCGGGGGCCGGACGGTGAAGGCTTTCATGTGGACGGTCCCATTGCTCTGGGCCATCGGCGTCTGAGCATCATCGACCTTGGAGGCGGCGCGCAGCCGATCTTCAACGAGGACAACTCCATCGCCGTCGTTTACAACGGGGAGATTTACAACTTCAAGGACGTGCAGGCGGAACTGGAATCCAAAGGCCACCGCTTCCGCAGCGCCTCGGACACGGAGGTGATTGTGCATGCCTACGAGGAGTGGGGTGAACGCTGCCTGGAACGTTTCAACGGCATGTTCGCCTTTGCCCTCTGGGATGCGCGCCGGAAGAAACTCTGGGCTGTGCGCGACCGCATGGGGGTGAAGCCGCTTTACTACTGGACGGATGGAAAACAGCTCGCCCTGGCATCCGAGATCAAGCCGCTCCTGGCACTGGGAGCCCCCGGTGGACTGAACGAGCGGGTGCTGGACGCCTGTTTCACGCTCGGTTACGTCCCGGGGCCTGAGACCATGTTCAAGGGCATCCTCAAACTGCCTCCGGGGCATCATCTGTCCTTCAGCGCGGATGGCATGGCGGTTTCCGAATACTGGGATTTTGCAGGTGTTGAAACGTCTGCGTTGAGTGAGAAGGAATCCATCGACCGCATCCTGCCGTTGCTGCGGGATGCTGTGTCCAAATGCCTGGTCAGCGATGTCCCGCTGGGGGTGTTTCTCAGTGGCGGTCTGGATTCCAGTGCGGTGGTGGCGCTGATGCAGGAATGCGGCGTGAATCCGGTGAACTCCTTCACGGTGGGATATGATGGCCCGCAAGGCGAGGGTGAACTCTCCTTTGCCCGTGCAGTGGCCAGACGCTTTGAAACCCGCCACCATGTCTTCACCCTTGAGCCGCTGGATTTCTTTGAATCCCTGCGAACACTCCTGCGGCACGCCGAGGAACCGCTGGTGGAGCCTGCGGGCGTTGCCTTGTTCCACCTCTCGCGGTTGGCCCGCAACGAGGTCACTGTCCTGCTTTCCGGGGAGGGCAGCGATGAGGTCTTTGGCGGCTACGCCCTTTACCAGACAATGATGCGTCTGAGCGCCATCCAGTCCTTCGTGCCTCCCCAGATATGGCGGAGCCTGCTTCCCGCCCGCGGAGTGCTCCCGCGCGAGAAATACCGCAAGTATCTGGACTGGCTCTCACAGCCCCTGGCCCAGCGCTACCAGGGCACATCGGCCTATCTGACACCCTCCCTGAAGCAGCGCTATTACTCCGCGGATTTCCTTGATGCGCGTGGAGGTTATCTGGAGGACACCTTTGCGCGGCTGTTTGATCGCGTGGCGGCACAGTCCGATCCCCTTCGCAAAATGCTCTACATCGATGCCCGCACCTGGCTGGTGGACGACCTGCTGCTCAAGGCGGACAAGATGACCATGGCGGCCTCGGTGGAATTGCGGGTGCCGTTCCTCGACCACCGGCTGGTGGAGGCCGCCACCGCATTGCCTTCCGGGCTGAAGATCCATCGTCACGAGGGCAAATGGATTCTCAAGAAATCCATGGAGGACCGGCTGTCTCCCGAAATCATCTGGCGTTCCAAGATGGGTTTTCCGGTGCCGGTCAAACGGTGGCTGGGCGGGGAATTGATCGCCCAGACCCGCAGCCGCCTGCTGGACGGGGGTGTGCTGGAGTGGTTCAGGCGGCGCGAGGTGGAGCGGCTCATTGACCAGCACGAGGCCGGCACCGAGGATCACAGCCGCTTCCTGATGAGTCTGCTGGTCATGAGCATCTGGCGGGAGGAATACGGCGGGTGAAGGAAAGAAGGAACCCGGGACGCGCAGGAGGATGAACAACAAAGACACAAAGCCACAAAGGGGAGGGACGAGCGACGCGAGTCCTTGACTGTAGCGGCGGTCTGAGACCGCCGTCCTGTGGGGAAGCATGT
>CAYQCZ010000195.1:0-7978 GCA_964415955.1 uncultured Verrucomicrobiota bacterium
CTCAACTCTTCAAAAACAGGCCCCGCCAGATCGCCGCCGGTCAATGCCACCGAGCCCTTCGAACCTTCCAACACCCCGCCGCCCCGCAGCGGCGGTTGATAGATTTCACCCAGAACATTTAAAACAATGGCGGCCGGGGAGGTGTTGCGTGACCAAAGCAACTGACCAGAGATCACCCCCCCCTCGTCATTACGGAATCTAAGCCATCCAGACAATGCTTGCCCGTCCCCCATGGAAACGAACACCGGCCAGACACCGGCACGCGACAAGGCGGCTTCATGCCTGATGGGCGTTCCATCCCCCAGCATCCCGGTCAGGCGCACCAACCCTTTCTCATCGACATTCACTGCACCAAAGCCATCCCCCATGCTTTCCGAAAGCGTGGCATCCTTCGCGGTGATCACCGCCGTGTAGGAGCCCTTGAAGGGGCATCTGGCCGAGCGTTCATCGAACACACGCCGGTCACCTATGACGGAAGCCGGCATCAGGCCATCACTCAAGGTGCCCGTGATCAAATCCGTGTCCCCCCCCAGATGAATTCTCAGAGCCAGCGACAAGGGCCTGTCCCTGCCATGCTGCAGGACCACGTGCGATGTGCCCACGGGGCCGAAGTCACCACTGACGGAGTGAACCTGGGCCCCAAGCCGCAGCTTGCCGCTCCATGCACCGCGATCATTCACGGACACCTGCAGCAGGCCGATGCCCGTGAGGGTTTCCCCATCTTCGCGCGTGACCAGCCCTGTGAACTCTCCGGCAAGCAATGCGTATGGATTGGGCACAAACAGCGCATTGAGCCGCAGTCCCTGTGTCATGGTGAAAGCAATCTGAGCGTCGCTGTTGGTGAGACTGCCGCTCCATCCGGCAAACACATGGCCCTTCGCAGGCATGGCCTTGAGGGTCACCTTGGTGCCGGCCTCCACAAGCCGCTGGTCCTGATCGGCGCGGATCGTGCCATCCCCCGTGACATTCACCTCCAACGGCAGTTTCAACACGTAATAAAGGGCCTTGCTCACCTCCGGGGAGATGTTGCCGGAGGTGTCCACCGCCCTGACCGTCAGGCGGTTCGGCCCGGGCTGGAGCCGGATGCGCTGGGACCAGCTCGTCGTGCCCGAGGCCTTCTGAAATGGCAGATCGTTCAACTGATACTCGACAAAAGCCACCTTCACATCGTCATCCGCCTTGCCGCGCAGCTCCAGTTCAGCCTCCTCGAAACGTGTCTCGGTCAGCGGCGCACTCACAACAACTCTGGGCGGCTTGGAGTCCGCCATCGCAGTCGTGGTGCGGGGCAATGACGGCGCGGCGGCCATGACTCCCGGCTGCACGGTCACCTTCACCTGGCTGGACACCAGCACCTGACCGGAAAGCAGTGTCGCCCTGGCATTCACCGTGTGCTCACCCGCGGGCACCTGGGCCCATGTCCATGACCAAGGTTCGCTCAGGACTTCTCCAAGTTTTGCCCCATCAGCGAAAAACTCCACCTTGGAGGCCGTCGTGTCCCGGCCCGTGAGTGTCACCGCCAGCTTGACCAGGGCCGGTGCCTTGACCTCGCGATCCGTGACGGCCAGAAATGAAATCCGCGTCGCGCCAATGTCCGCAGGCATGCCGCCGCTCTGGCCCGTGTCCCGCCTGAATCGGGCCCACGAAGAGTTCGCCAATGGCGATTCCCCCCTCACGACATGCATCCGCCTGTCCCACGAGCCAAACACCACGGAACCATCTTCACGGATGTTGGGGGACACGGAAACAGTTCCGCCAGTCGGCACTGTCCAGAGAACCTCACCGTCCGCCCGGATCGCGTAAAGTTTCTGATCGTAGGAACCAACGTAAACAGTCCCGTTCGCAGCCACGGCAGGCGATGATCGCACCTGGCCGCCCGTGGGACAGGTCCACTTGAGCCTGCCCTCGGGGGTCACCGCGTAAAGCTGCTTGTCATCGCTGCCAAAATACAGCGTCCCATCGTCACCAATCGCCGCAGAGGATCGTATGGCATCCCCGGCTTTGAAAACCCACCGGGGCGTCCCGTCAGACGACACGGCATGGAACTCCCCGTCCAGCGCACCGATGTAAACCGTGCCATCACTGCCGATGGCCGGTGACGCATTGAAGTTGTCCTTCGCAGTATATCGCCATTTGACCCGGCCGCCGGGTGCCAGCGCATAAAGCACGTTGTCCTTGCCGCCGAAATAAATCGTCCCGTCCGACGCAACCGCAGGGGAGGATACAATGTTGCCGCCCGCGCGGAAATCCCACCGCTTGGTGCCGGTGGGACCATAGGCGACCACCGTGTTGAACACCGTCGCCACCACCACCCCGCCATCCGGCAGGACCGCCGGCGATGCCGCTATCGGCCCGCCGGGTGACTGGAGCCATTTGAGTTTTCCATCCACGTCGAAGGCATAGAGCACTCGGTCCGTCGATCCCACATACAAGGTCCCATCCGTGGCCACCGCCGGCGATGCCGCGATGCTGCCACCCGTCTTGAACGACCAGTAAAGCGCGCCGGTGAACGTCAACGCATAGACGCGCCCTTCGTCCGTGCCGAAATAGATCGCACCGTCCCTGCCCAGCGCCGGGGATGACTGGATGACGTCACCCGCATCGAACTCCCACAGTTTGGCAGGCGCTTCAGCGGCTGGTCCGCGGACGACAGACAGCGCCACGACGATCGCCAGCAACCGGAGCGTGTGCTTGATGCAATCAAACTCAAACTTCATAGGACACATCACATGCAGACTTGCCGCCCCATGCCAAATTGCAAGGTTTTCAACTCCCACACACCGCCAATCATCCCCTCGCAGGGGCCGCGGCGAAACTCACTGTTCAATCCACACCAATGTTCCCACCGGCAACCGCTCATACAACGGCACCAGATCGAGCGCCGCCAGGTGGATGCATCCGTGGGAGGCCGGACGGCCAATCGTCGTTTCATCACCCGTGCCATGGATGTAGATGTAACGTTTGTATGAATCCACATCACCGCCACGATTGAAGCCCGGCTCCAATCCATCCAGCCACAGGATGCGCGTCGTAATCGAAGCGTCAGCCATGCCCTCCCATGTGAAACCCACCGGCACACGGCTCTTGAACACCGTGCCCACTGGACAACCATCGCCAATCTTCTCGGCAATGCGGTGCAGTCCCAACGGTGTGCAGTTCGAACCCTCCTTCTGTCCAATGCCAAACTTGGATGTGGAACACCGGTATTCCTTCACCAGTGTGTAGCCGTGGTCCGAAGTGCACACGGTGTCCAACTCCCCGATGCCCGGTGACCTGCCAAATCTCCCAGACTCCCAGAGCTGCGCTGTCTGCTGACTCACGCTGACAATGAACACATCCCTCGTCAGGGGCACCGCCAATCGAGCCGCCGCCGCAAGTGCTTGCTTGATGGAAGCCAGCATGACTGGAGCATTCACTCAGGCTTTGACCAGCTTCTTGATCAACACCTTGGACTTGCGTCCGCTGGCGTCATATTTCTCACGGCGTGCGGGCGGCAGATCGTCGGGTGATCCTTCCACAAAACCGCCCTTCGTCTGAAAATACGTGAATGCCTGCGTGCTGAGGACCAGCAGTTCGGACAAGCCCATCTCCCGCGCCTTGTTCTCTCCAAACTGGATGAGCTTGCTGCCGAACCCCTGGTTTTCGTGCGTCGGCGCGACATACAGAAACGCCAGCTCGCCCTTGTTCACCTCCGGATACACGTGCAACGCGACACACGCCACCGGGTTCTTGTCCACCTCAAGGATGTAATAATCGGCAATGTTCTTTTCGATGGCCGTCCGTGTGCGCCTGGCCAGCTCCTCGGAGGCCATCGCGCCCTGCGTCAGCCGCAGGAGGCTGCGGATGTCCTTCTTCATGGCCTTGCGAATCTGCTGGAATTCGTCGGCATAGATCAGCGTGCCGATGCCTTCATTGGAAAACACCTCGGCCAGCAGTCCTTCATCCACACGGCCATTGATCAAATGCACGCGTGGCACACCCGCCTTGCACGCCGCCACGCCATGCACGGCCTTGGAAAACAATTCCGGGGCGATGTCCGATTTGCGATCCGCCAGAAGCTTTTCGAGGTCGCTCACCAGCAGTTGCCGGGCAATCTGGCCGCCGCAAATCAACCCATCCGCGCTGGTGATGTAAATGAGCTTTGCCGCCTTGAGCACCTGGGCCGCCTCCACCGCCACATGATCCGAGTTCAACCGGAAGGATCTTCCCTCGCCGTCAAATCCCAGGGGCGGCACGACGGGAATGATTCCGCCATCCAGCAACCGCTGAAACAAGTCCACATCCACCCGCTCAATCTTGCCGGTGAAGAGATGATCCACGCCGCTGACGATGCCCTTGGGGTGCGCAATGATGGCATTCGTCGAGGCTGCGCGCAGGTCGTTGGTCGCCAGTCCCTCAAGGATTTCGTGGGTCAGGCGGTTGGACGCGGTCAATGCCAGTTTGAGCGTCTCTGCATCCGTGATGCCCGTGCCGTCGATGTCCGAGGCCTGCATGCCGCGCTCCTCCGCCAGCGCCTTGATCTGCGCACTCGCACCGTGCACGAGCACGACGCGGATGTTCAAAGACCGCAGCACCGCGATGTCCAGGAGGATGTTTGCGAAGTTTTCGTCCGTGACGATGGCACCGTCCACGGCGATCACGAAGGTCTTTTCCCGGAAACGGGGGATGTAGCGGAGGATGCCCCGCAGGTCGGTAGGTTTCACTTTGGCCGGCTCAGTTCAGTGGCGGTTGCGCTGCAATGTTTGGGCAACGCGGGTCGCACGTCTCGAAATAAGCAGCCGACCGCCACGCCTTGCAACGAGAAAGTCAATCCACCCTCGCGCCGGAGAGTTTCACGCACACTCAATAGCTGATCGCAACAATCTCCAACTGCGCTTCGCCGGAGGGAAATCTGAAACGCACTTTCCCACCGAGCCGCGCATTCAGCAGCGCCTTGGCAATGGGCGATAGAAAGCTGACCCAGCCACGGTCCACATCCATTTCATCCACTCCCACAATCCGGTAGGTGTCGGCATGTCCATGGCTGTCGCGCACATTGACCGTTGCCCCGAAACGAACGTGGTCCCATGGCGGTTCAGGTGCGGGCACCACCACGGCGGTGGAAAGGCTTTCCTCCAGTTGAAGCAAACGCTGGTCAATGACTGCGAGACGCCGCTTCGCATCTGCATCCCCGCCGGATGCGGCGATCTGCGGGCGTTCATGCTGGATCAGTCTTGTCACCTCATCGCGCAAGCGGACTTCGCCGTCAGGCGTCACGTAATTCTTCACGCCGAAAGGCAGCGGCGGCCTCGGGCGAAGAACCGGCATCTCCAGGTCATCGTCCGACTCGCGTGTGAAGGCCTTGCTCATGGGGAAAGTTTACGCCCCGGCTTGGGTGATGGCGAGAGGCGGTTAGTGAAGCGCCCGGACCAGCACAAACACTCCATACGCGATGGCAGCCGTAAAAATGCCGTATGCCCAGCCGTTGGACACTTCTTCGGATTTGTCTCCCATGCCTTGCTCACGAACCGCCGCATAGATCATGAAACCTCCAGCAAGCAGACCTGCCAGCATCGCAAATGTGAAGAAAATCCCAATTCCAGTTTTCGAACTTACCCATCGGAAAATGGACGACAGGCCTGCCAGAATAAACATCCAACGGATCGCCGTCTTTGTTTTCACAAGGTCACAATGCCATGTCACATCGGGTCAGCAATGGAAAACTCGGGCTGCACATCCGGGCGGGAACTCAGGTTGCCCTTCACGGTGGCTTTCCGTAATGTTCCCATATCACATGAAACGCCTTGCCATTCTTCTTCTGGCCGTTGCCGCCACAACATGGCCGTCGCTCGCCGCTGACAAACCCAACATCGTGATCTTCCTCGCCGACGATTCCGGCTGGGGCGACTACAGCATCAACGGCAACACCAACATCCGCACACCCAACATCGATTCCATTGCAAAGTCCGGTGCGATTCTCGACCGCTTCTTCGTCTGCTCCGTGTGCGCCCCCACGCGCGCTGAAATGTTGACCGGGCGATATCATCCTCGTGGCGGTGTGCGCGGTGTGTCCACCGGACAGGAACGGCTGAACATCGACGAAGTGACGATTGCAGACACGTTCAAGTCCGCAGGCTATGCGACCGGCGCATTCGGCAAATGGCACAATGGGTCACAGTATCCCTATCATCCGAATGGACGCGGCTTTGAGGAATACTACGGCTTCACCTCCGGCCACTGGGGCGAATACTTTGATCCACCGCTGGACCACAACGGGAGGCTCGTTCGCGGCAAGGGCTTCATCATCGACGACCTCACCGATCACGCGATGCAGTTCATCAAGGACAACCAGTCCATGCCTTTTCTCTGTTACCTGCCCTACAACACACCCCATTCGCCATGGACCGTGCCGGACGAGTATTGGCAGAGATTCAAGGACAAGCCCGTCGGCATGCGCGCCAGGCCGGGCGACCCCGAGGATCTCGACCACACGCGCTGTGCGCTGGCGATGGTGGAGAACATCGACTGGAACGTCGGCCGTGTGCTCAAGCAGTTGAACGACCTGAAACTGGCTGAAAACACCATCGTGATCTACTTCTCCGACAACGGCCCGAACTCGTGGCGTTGGAACGGCGGCATGAAAGGCCGCAAAGGTTCGACTGATGAGGGCGGCGTGCGCTCGGTGTGCTTCATCCGCTGGCCGGCGAAAATAAAGTCTGGAACGAAGGTGGAGCAAATCTCAGGAGCCATTGATTTGCTGCCGACGCTGGCGGCGTTGTCGGGCGTGAAGCTGATCAGCAAAAAGGAACTCGACGGCAAAAACCTTTCCCCGCTGTTGCTGGGCAAAACTGGAGAATACAAACACGGCGACCGCATGATCTTCTCACACCAGAACGGCAACGTGAGCGTGCGCACGCAGCAATACCGCCTCGACAACCGCAACGCGCTTTACGACATGGTGGCCGATCCTGGTCAGGAAAAGGACATCGCCGCAGACAAGCCTGAAGTGGCGAAACGTCTCGTCGCCGCAGTGGCCGCCTGGCGTGAAGATGTCGGCGTCGCCGCCGCTGACAGCAAGGACAAGGGCAAGGGGCGCGGCGGTCTGCCGGCCGATGACCGGCCTTATCCGGTGGGCTACCGCGAATTCCCGACCACGCCATTGCCCGCGCGGGATGGCGAGCCCCATGGCGGCGTAAAGCGCAGTTCCAGCGCGCCGAACTGCTCCTATTTTGTGAACTGGACCTCGAAGGACGACCGAATCACATGGGACATCGACGTGAAAACGGCCGGGACCTACGACGTGACCATCCATTACACCGCAGCCGAGGCAGGTTCGACCATTGTGATGGACTTCAAGGGGAGCAAACTCGCGGGCAAAGTTGCGCCCGCCTGGAACCCGCCGCTCTACACCAATCAGGACACCCTGCCCCGTCCGCCTGCCGAATCGCAGATGAAGGAGTTCCGCCCTCTCAAGCTTGGCACCATCAAACTTCCCGCTGGCCGGGGTCCCATGACACTGCAAGCGACCGACATTCCCGGCAAATCAGTGATGGACGTGCGGTTGGTCGAATTGCGCCTCCTGAACTGAGGGCCTCGCGTTGTTCAGGGCAGAAAGGTGGACGGCAGGAAATACATGCGCCCGGCCTGCAATGCCGGCAGGCTCACGCCCAGGTCCAGCTTGACCGAGGTGGCGTCCGATTTGCCGAACAACTGGAGGAAATTGGCGAAGTTGAAGATGCGTTGATAGCGCACCACCCTGGCCTCGCTGATGCCTGCAATCTGGCCGGCCCGTTTCAAGGCCGTCTCCATGTCGCCCAGTTCATCCACAAACCCATGCTCGTGCGCCTGCCGGCCGGTCAGGATGCGGCCGTCGGCGTAGTCCGCCCAGTTGACGGCCAGCGTGCGGCCCTCTCCATTGTTTTTGTCTGCGGCATATGCACGCCCCTCGGCCACGATGGATTTGAACCGTCCAAACGCCTCGTCGATCAACTGCTGCATCATG
>CAYQCZ010000196.1:0-7969 GCA_964415955.1 uncultured Verrucomicrobiota bacterium
CATTCCGTTCTTTTCGTTCACACGGGCGGAACGCTCCAGCAGACGGCTGTGCAGGTAGAACACGTCACCGGGATAGGCTTCGCGGCCGGACGGTCGCTTCAGAACGAGTGACACCTGGCGGTAGGCAACAGCCTGCTTGGACAAGTCATCGAAAATGATCAGCGCATCCATGCCGTTGTCCATGAACCACTCGCCCATCGCCGCACCTGCGAACGGGGCAAGATACTGCGCGGAAGCGGGGGAGTCGGCACCGGCGGCCACCACGATCGTGTCCTCCATCGCACCGGCCTTCTCCAGCTCGGCAATCACGCGGGCGATGTTCGACTGCTTCTGACCGACGGCCACATAGATGTTGTAAACGGGACGGAAATTCTTGTCGCCGGACTCGCGGCCCACCTTGTTCATGCGGGCCTGGTTGATCATGGTGTCCACGCCGATGGTGGTCTTGCCCGTGGAACGGTCGCCGATGATCAATTCGCGCTGGCCACGGCCAATCGGGATCATGGCATCCACGGCCATGATGCCCGTCTGCAACGGCTGATTCACGGATTTGCGCTTCACGATGCCGGGCGCGATCTTCTCAACCGGATAGAATGCATCCTCCTTGACGGGGCCCTTGCCATCCACGGGACGGCCAAGGGTGTCCACCACGCGGCCGAGCAAGCCTCTGCCCACGGGCACGGAAAGCAGCTTGCCGGTGGTCTTCACCTCGGTGCCTTCCTGCACGGAGAGGTAGTCACCCAGAATGATGGCACCCACCTCGGTTTCCTCGAGGTTGAGCGCGATGCCGGTGACGCCGCCGCCGAAGTCGAGCATCTCGTTGAGCATCGCGTCGGTGAGACCTTCGATCTTGGCCACGCCGTCGGAGATTTCGCGAACCGTGCCGACGTTTTGCCGTGAGACGGTGGTTTTGACACCCGCGATCTGCGCTTCGATTTCTTGCAGTAAATTGCTCATATCTGTCCGTTGTTCCGTATTCGCTGTCTGGTAAAACTTTTAAAACGACTCGCCCAGCGAGGCCAGCCGCGAGGCCACGCTCCCGTCATACACGTCGCTGCCGACCTGCACCCGCAGGCCTCCCATGAGGGATGGATTCACCTCATACGTGACATTCAATCCCGCCCCGTATTTGCGCGCCAGATTGCTCTCCACGCTGGCCTTCAATCCCGATCCGAGCGGGACCACGCTCTCCACACGCGCGGTGCGGCGGGCGACGTCCAGCTTCACCAGCCTTTGGAAGTGGTGCAACACGGCCACATGCCCGCGCGGCTTGCGGGAGATCACCTCCTGCACCGCCTGACGGACACGGCCCTCATCGAGTGCGCCGTCCGACACGCAGGCGTTGAACAGCTGCTTGGCGTCGCGACGGGCTTGCTTGCTGATCTTCATCGGGCGCTTTGCTTGGTGTGGAATTTCAAATTCGAGATTTCAGATTTGAAATTTGAAATCAATCAGGCCGCCAGTTGCTTGTTGGTTTCCTCGGCCAGGCGCTGCTGATCTTCAGCCGTGAGCATCTTGCCGGTGACCTGCATGGCGGCTTTCACGGCCAGATGGCCGACTTCGCGCTTCAACTCCGCCATGAGACGGTCGCGGTCGGCCTCGGCGGCCTGGCGGGCCTTGGTGATGATTTCCTCGGCGGCCTTCACGGCGCGCTGGGATTCGGTCTCGGAAATCTTGGCGGCAGCGGTGCGGGCTTCCTCGATGATCTTGTTGGCCTGCACGCCGGCCTCCTTCAAGAGTTCCTGTGACCTGGCCTGCGCGCTTGCCAGCTCCTGCTTGATCTTCTCCGCATTCTCAAGGCTGCGGGCGATGCGTTCGCGACGCTCCTCCAGCACCGCGAGAATGGGCTTGTAGGCAAAGCGCTGGAGCAGGAAGGCCACGATGGCAAAGCTGATGGCCTGCGAGATGAAAAGGGACCAGTTGAAGCCAAAGGCCTCGCCCGTGGACCTGGCGATGTCCGCCAATCCGCCGCTGGCTGCCAGAATCAGATGCTCGTTCATAAATGCTCAGGGACTACGCTGCTCTCGCTGAAGGCTGCGGGGTGTTGGACACCCCGCAGCCCCGATGGCTTACTTCACGAGGAAGATCGCGAAGAACACGATGCCTTCAGCGAAGGCGGTGCTCAGGATGGCCTGCACGAGAATCTTCGTGGCAGCGCCAGGGTTGCGACCTACGGCCTCGGAGGCCTTCATGCCGATCAATCCCACACCGATGGCGGCGCCAAAGGCGGCGGCGGCGACGTGGAAGTTACCGGACATTTCTGCGAGCATGGGCAGCATGGTTTTTCCTTTCGTTTTTGTTGCGATCGACGCCCCCCACGGTCATGCCATGGTCGGAACGCCGAAATGGTTCATCAATGGGCTTCAGCGTGGCCATGGCCGGAGCCGTGGCTCTCATCGTGTGTGCAAATCAACAGGGTGAATACGGCGGTCAGGAGCATGAACACCAGCGCCTGCACCAACCCCACCAGCAATTCCATGAAATAAAACGGCACCGGCAGCAACCATCCAAGGCTGGGGTTCAGCAACGCCATGGTTTCGAGCATGTTTTCACCGGCGAAGATGTTTCCATACAGACGGAAACTGAGTGAAACCGGCCTGAACAGGATGGAAACCACCTCCAGCACGCCCACCAGTCCGAACACAATCACCATCAACGCCTTGAGAGCGCCGGTGGTTTCACCTTTGGGACCGAAAATATGCAGTATGAACCCCCCCGGTCCATTGGCCTGCAATGCCCAGACCACCCAGCATCCGAAGAAAATCATGGCCATCGCAAAGGTCATGTTCAGGTCCGCGTTGGCACCGCGCAGAAGAGGGGTTTCAATGTGGTGGAAATCATGGCTCCAGCCCACGGACCCCACACCGGGGATCAATCCAAACCAGTTGCAGGCAAGGATCATGATGAACAGGGTGGCAAAGAACCAGAAGGTCTTCTTCACCAGATCATGGCCAATGATGCCCTCCAGAAACTCGTAAAGGCTTTCCACGAGCCACTCCCAGAAATTCTGCAGGCCGTCCGGAACATCCTTGAGGGCAGCGGTGGCCTTCCGCGCGAAGAAAATCAGCAGCACAGCCACCGTCCAGGTGACCACCATGGAGTTGGTGATCTTGAGGATGCCCAAGTCCACGAGAACGGGGGCATACAACGGCAGTCCGGAATGATCCCCACCATGTGCATCGTGCGCCGCTTCTTTCACCGCGTGGGTCATGTCACCGGCGGCGGCCGACACGGCATGACCGGCATCCTGCACGGCCTTGCCCGCCTTGTGAAGCGGCTCTGCGGCCCCGGTGCCCAGGGCAAATGCCAGCAAAACCACGGAAAAGCAGGCCAGTTTCAACATGTATTTCATGTGCATTGATCACGATGACGCCAAGGCGTGCCTTGAATGTCATCCTGTAAAGCGGCGGCGAGGTTGCCGAGGCGTGAAAAATTTCACAAGGGGTTTTTTATGCTCTTTTTTGTTCCCTCCACGGGAAAGAGCCTTCCTTCCGGACCCGTGCCAGCCCGTGGGGTTTGAACAGGCTCTTACCGGGCCGCCGGCTGGTTGTTCGCCTGCGTGGAACTGAAAAGGGTGGTGATGATGTCGTCCTTCAGGCCCTTGCCCACGATGTTCCCCTCGATGAGCGTGCCCTTGGATTTGCCGGCCACATGAATGCCCGCCTGCATGAGCATGGGAACACGTCGATCCATGACCGTGCAACTTGCGATACGCGTGTTCAGGCTGTCCTGCACATAGATGCCGCGCCATCTGGAATCGAAAATCTGGCACCCCAGCACGGTGACTTCGTGTGACGCGTAAATCTCAATGGCCCCGCCCTCCTTTTCTGATCCGGCGGAGGATTCATCGACGATGTTGCCGGAAAGCATGATGCCGGAACAGCGGCGCAGGCTGATCCCGTTGGCCACGCCGTTGTTTTCCTGCCGGCTGTGGTAATCCGGATTGCGGTCGAGTGCGTTGTCGCTGGCAATGATGTGTTTGCAGCCCTCGAACAACAGCGTGCGCTGATCGCCCAGACAGAAGCTGTTTCCGGTGATGGTGATGCCGCGCACGTTCTTCAGGTGGATGTTCACCTCCTGATTGCTGATGTGATTGCCCACAATGGTCCACAGACCCACCTTGTCGGGCGTCTCCGGGTTGCCCACAAACCGGATGTTCGCGCCGCCCGGGCTGACCTTGGCCTGGATGGTGTTGCTGGCGATGGTGCCCTCGCGCACGGTGCCCTCCGTCACGTCGAACCAGATGTCGGCCGATTCCGTGGCATTGGTGTCGTAATTGTATTCGATGTCGTTGCCGGTGATCTGGAAATTGCGGATCTCCCCGCCGTTGATCTTGATGCCGCCGCGTTTGCAATAGCTGATATGGCTGCCGTGGATGATGGCCTGGTGCAGGTTCACCTTGTCGAACAGCACGCCCACGCCGCTGAGGTTGAAGATGTGGCAGCTGTCGATGAGCAGGTTGCGGTTGCGCACCGGCAGCCGCACCCCGTTGCGGACCTCGCGAATCAACACCCCTCTCAGGGTCGCCTGCATGGTCTGGACCAGCTCGATGCCATCCGCCTCGGGATGCGCACCCACAATTTCAAGCCCGTCAATCAACGGCATGCGCTCGCGCTCCCACACAGCGGGCTTGAAGGTGGCCGGAAAGGCGCTGCCAGTATGTGTGCCGGTGAAACGGAAGGCCGGTCCCGCACCTGCCATGATCACGCGCGCCGCACCGCCCTGACCGCGCAGGCCGGTGCGATCCGTTTCAGCCAGGTTCACCTCGATGGTGCCGGTGATGCGGTAATCTCCCCGTGGAAACACCAGTTCACCGTCCTTGCATTCTCGCACCGCGCGCCGGATGGCCGCCGTGTCATCCGCGCTGCCGTCGCCTATTGCGCCGAAGTCACGCACGGACGCCGCTTCCAGGCATGAAACCAGCACGGCGGATGCCAGGGCGGCAGGGAGGAAGACCATTTTCATCTTGGTGCAAGGCATAGTGGACGCATGCCGCAAGTTCAAGCCCGCTCCGCTTTGGCGCAGGCCCGCTGAACCGGCCGCCTCAGCGCTCCTGAAGTTTGAACGTGCCGTTGTTGCCACTGGCTGACTTGTAGGACCCCACCAGCACCTTGCCCTGCACATAACCGCTCCATTGATAGGCCTCGCCATCCACGCTGGTCGTGCCCTGAAGGATCAGGCGGCCGCCCTTCTCACCGGCACGGATGGTGGCGTCATAGCCAAAAGGCTTTCCCAGGCCGGTGCCGGTGAATTTCGCCTGCCACACACCGTTGGTATTCATCTTCGCAGAACAGGTCAACGGCCCGGAGGTCTTGTATTTCTTGTTGTCCCAAGTGCCGCTCCATTGCTTGGAAGGCGCATCGGCAGCGCCGATGAGCAGGGGCGAAAGGGCCAGAAGAAATCCCGGCAGCCAGAAGAAGTGACAGTAAATGGAGTGTTTCATAGATGAATGAAGTGCCAAGTGTGATTTAGCGCCCAGCATACCACGCGGTCAGAATCCGGCAACCGACGATCCTTGTGCTTCATGACCGCCTGGACGCCGTGCGGGAGCAATCCCATTGACAACCAGAGCGGGAATGACAGGGAATCACACGCATGACACCGGACGCCCCACCGCTTCCAGGCATGTTGTTGGATCGAACCATCGCGCCGCTGTGACCGCGCCCCTGCTCAGACTTGGCCACGTCACCAAGGACTTCGGCGCGGTGCGTGCGCTGAAGGGCGTGTCGTTCGATCTCCACGCCGGTGAAGTCCATGCCCTGCTGGGCGAAAACGGCGCCGGCAAGTCCACGCTCATAAAGGTCATCACCGGCGCGCACCAGCCGGACGGCGGCAGCATTGAAATCCTTGGCGACCCGGTTTCACATCTGACACCGGCTCGTGCGCACAAACTGGGCATTGCCTGCATTTACCAGCAGCCCGCGCTCTTCCCCGATCTCACCGTGGCGGAGAACATCGGCATCCGGCTCGAACAGGTGCATCCCCTGAAGCGTGTGCACTGGCAGACGCGCCGCGCCCGCGCCGCCGAACTGCTGGCCCAGATCGGTGCAGACATCGCGCCCGACACCGAGGTCCGCGCATTGTCCATGCCGGAACAGCAACTGGTGGAAATCGCCTGTGCCATAGGTGCCGGAGCGCGCATCGTAATCATGGATGAACCCACGGCTTCCCTGACACAAAAGGAGGTCGAACTGCTGTTCGGTGTCGTGCGTGAACTCCGCGCACGTCAGGTGGGCGTGATCTACATCTCGCACCGACTGGAGGAAATCTTTGCGCTGGCGGACCGCGTGACCGTGCTGCGCGACGGCGAAAGCGTGGGAACACGTGCAATCAAGCATGGGTCTGATGTCGGCGAGTCTTTGACCGAGGCTGAATTGATCCATCTCATGGTGGGCCGCGAAGTGTCGCACATTTACCCGCCTTCGGACGGTGATCTAGGCGATGTGTTGCTGTCTCTGAAGTCGCTTGGATGCCACGCCGGCGGCATTCGTGACATCACGCTGGATGTGCGCGCTGGAGAAATTGTCGGTCTTGCCGGTCTGGTGGGCGCTGGCCGCACAGAACTGGCCCGGGTGCTGTTCGGCCTGACACCCGCCGATACCGGTGAAATACATCTGGACGGACGGCGTGTTGTCATCCGTTCACCCCAGGACGCCGTGAATCATGGCATCGCCTACGTGCCGGAGGATCGTCGCCGACACGGTGTCATTCTCGATCTGCCCATCGCTCACAACATGAGCATGGCCGTGCATCCACGCTTGTTTCCTGGCACATGGCTGCGGCACAGGGCCGAGCGCACGATGGCAGACGATTTCATTCAACGCCTCGCCATCAAAACCTCCGGACCTGACGCACCGGGCGGCTCCCTGAGCGGCGGCAACCAGCAGAAAGTGGCACTCGCCCGCTGGCTGGCCACAAAACCAAAACTGCTCATTCTGGATGAACCCACCCAAGGCGTGGACGTGGGTGCCAAGAGTGAAATCCATCGCATCATCCGGCAACTGGCGAAGGATGGCCTGGCGGTCCTGATGATTTCCAGCGACCTGCCGGAAGTGATCGGCATGAGCGACCGCATCGCCATCATGCGCGGCGGCACCATCGAAGCCATGCTGCCCGGCGGCAGTCACGCACACACCGTCATGGCGGCGGCATTGGGTCAGGCCGCATGAACCGCTACTTTCGCGAACTTTCCGTGGCAGCAGCACTCGGCTTGATGCTCATGCTGCTGGCGGTGTTTGCGCCGAACTTCTACGAACCACAGCCGCTGTTGTCCCGTCTAACGGCTGCCGCGCCCAGGCTGGTGCTCGCATGCGGCGTGGCTCTGGTGATCATCTGCCGACAGATCGACATTTCCATTGGTTCGCTGTTCGCCGTGTGTGGCACATGCGCGGCTCTGGCAGCGGAATCAGGCACTCCTTTTCCACTGGCCGTGCTGTTGTGCATCGCAGCGGGCATGATGGGCGGCGCGTTAAATGGGTTGCTTGTCGCCGGCATGCGGCTGCCATCCATCGTGGTGACCCTGGCCACGATGGTCACCATGCGGGAGGCGTTGCGACTCAAACAGCAGGGTGTGTTCATCAACCTGCCCAACGGCACGCAATGGTTCGGTCTGTCAATGACTGCGGGTCAGTTCACTGTTTGTGCCATCGCACTTGGGCTGGTCGTGTTCCTTGCTTTTGCGATGAAACATCTTTCTGCAGGGCGTTTCCTCTACGCAGTAGGGTCCGATGCCGAAGCGGCTCGACTGGCTGGCATCCGCCCGCAGCTCACCACCTTCATGGTGTTCCTTGTCATGGGCGGGCTCACCGGGCTGGCCGCCGTGCTGAACATGGTGCAATCACCACAGGTGGACCCCAACAGCGGACGCGGTCTGGAACTGGAGGCCATCGCAGCAGCAGTGGTCGGAGGCGTGGCGGTGTCCGGCGGTCGCGGACGCATGTGGGGTGTGCTGGCCGGACTGCTCCTGCTG
>CAYQCZ010000197.1:0-7941 GCA_964415955.1 uncultured Verrucomicrobiota bacterium
CGCCTCTATTTATGAGCTTGATAAAGTATTAGCCATTGGCGTTTCACCTGATCGTTGCAGTTATGGCAACACCATTAAAAAAAGCAAAGATATTCGCACCTTTTATGAAAAAGGCGTGCGCATTTTTTCCACAGACTCTGAAGCTGATTTTCCCTCGGAGGCCCATCGGCGTCTTGCAGCCATTCGTCACAGTCTCAGGACACCCCTGAACCAGATCATCGGATATTCCGAGATGCTTCAGGAGGAGATACAGGACGGCATTGGCAAGGATTTGCAGCCGGATCTCACGCGCATCCACACGGCGGGCGGCCAGTTGCTGGCATTGTTCAATGACAGTTTTGCCCCATGGAAGCTGGAAACCGGGCGGATCGACCTGGATTCCATGCGGCTGGAAATGCGCACGCCGCTGAACCTGATCATCGGTTACAGCGAGCTGTGCCAGGAACTGGCGGAAGAGCTGGGCATGACCAAGCGTTTCATCGCGGACCTGCAGAAGATCACCGGGGCGGCACGCAACTTGATGGCCTTCTTCGAGAGCGCCAGTTTTCCCACCCACCTGGAAGTGCCCTTGTCCCCCGGCATCTCGGCCAAGGCCACACTCGGTCAGCACCAGAGCTCCCCCACTGACGTCCCGGATGAGAATGTTCTGCCGCGGGAACGCGGGGCCATCCTGATCGTGGATGACAACGAGATGAACCGCGACATGCTGTTCCGGCGTCTGGAGCGCCAGGGCTACACGGTCACGGAGGCGGAAAACGCCGATGAAGCCTTCTCCTGTCTCAGGCAAAAACAGTTCGACCTCATCCTGCTGGATGTTTTGATGCCCGGGATCAACGGGGACGAGGCCCTGAAACGGCTGCGTGCCGATGTGAAACTGAGGCACATCCCGGTGATCATGCTCTCGGCGCTGGATGAAATGGACATGGCCGTGCGATGCATCGAGGCTGGCGCGGAGGATTACGTCGCCAAACCGTTTAATCCGGTTCTGCTGTATGCGCGCATCAAGGGATCCCTCGAGAAGAAACAACTGCGCGACCTGGAGCGCGCCTACCTGGAGCAAATTCGCATTGAGCGCGAAAAAAGCGAACGGATGATCCTGAACATCCTGCCATCAAGCATCGCCGCGCGATTGCGCGCAGGCGAAAGCGCCATTGCGGATGTTTACCCCGCCACGACCATCATCCATGCCGACATCGTCAATTTCACCGGCCTTTCCAGCGCTGTTTCCGCCACCGAGATGGTGGATCTGCTGAATGAGCTCTTCTCCCGTTTCGACTGGCTGGCGGAGCTCCACGGACTGGAAAAAATCAAGACCATGGGAGACGGATATCTCGTCGCTTCCGGCGTGCCCACACCCCGGGACGACCATGCCATCGCGGCCGCGGAAATGGCCCTGGAAATGCAGCGGGTGATGGAGCGGGTGGTTCTTCGCAGTGAGAGACGTCTCAAGGTTCGTATCGGCCTTTGCAGTGGCTCCGTGACGGCGGGCGTGATTGGCAGGCGCAAGTTCATCTTCGATGTCTGGGGGGAAACGGTAAACACCGCCGGCCATGCCCAATACAACGCCACTCCGAACTCCATCCGGGTGGCCGAATCCACCTACGATTTGCTGCGGGACAAATACATTTTTGAGCCGGCAGCAGCCCAGAACGTCGAAGGCCGCCCTCCCCTGAAGTTGTTCACCCTGCTGGGCAGGAAAAAGTCCGCCGTGGAACGCACAGTCCTGATGGACTGAGCTGGTCATGTGCGCTCAGCAGCCGGAGGGTCAACGGCGACCCAGCCGGCGTTCACCAGTTTTTCCAGGCTTTGGAGGGCTTCAAGATCGCTGGTGGGGTGGCCGTTCATGATCTCCAAGATCGTGGAACCCACCAGACACAGCTCGAAGACATCAAGCTCCTCGGGGGATAATTCACGCAAACGAACGGCGCCTTTTGATCTTTCAACGCGGGCGGTTTGTTTGAAGGAGCCCAGAACCTCGAGCTTTTCCCGCGTTTCGTCACCACTCTGCATGCCTTCAAGAAGAATGGAATCGGCGCTCTGATCGATCTCATCGGATACAGGCTCCACCGTGGGCCCGAAGGAAAACGTGCCCGAGGTCTGCCCGAGCAGCCGAAAGAGGATTCGCCGGGCTGAAACCTTACCCTGCCCCTTCCATGAAGCGTTGATGATCCGCCCGCTCGAAATGTATATCCGGCCCGTGGTCTTGTCGGCCAGTTCGAGGCGCACATGTCCATCCATGCGCGACTGCGTCAGAAACTGCAATATGTCGGCCAGTGAAACCTCGGACAGCGAACCACTCAGAGACTTGCCGGCAGGAATGGAGGGGGCTTCCTGCTGTGCCTTGCGGGATTTGACGATGAACTGGGTTCCCCCGGATTCGCTGGTGACGGCCGGGCTGAACCGGGTCAAGGCGACGATCATCATCTTGACCTTCCCCAACGCCAGCCGGTCGCCTTCCTTGAGCGCCTTTCGAGGGCCGCCGCCGGTCAAGGTCTCGGCAAAAATAGTGCCTCCCTCTTCCAGAACGGAAATCTGGTGCAGCTCGCTGCGGTCGCTGTCCACCTGAAGACATCCATCCGCATCCAGGCCGATTTTCAGACAGCCATTCTCCGGTATGGGAAACTCCTTGCCACGCTCGTTCCCCGTGAGCACATGCACCGCCAAATTCATGGAGGTCCTTTCTACATCATCTCATGTGATGACTCAAGCCGCGTCATGAAGAAAGCTTGAAACCCGGCGGACTGTGCGTGTTGATATCGGGCTATCGGGCGGCTTGTGGATTGCAATTCAAGACGGCAAACCTGTAAGCTGCTGCGGCCATGCACAGCAAGATTCGCATCATTCAAGGGGACATCACAAAGGTGACGGTGGATGTGATTGTGAACGCTGCGAACAGCTCCTTGCTGGGCGGTGGTGGTGTGGATGGGGCGATTCACGAAGCCGCAGGCCCGGATCTCTACGAGGAGTGCCGCAGGCTGGGCGGATGCTCCACAGGCGAGGCGAAAATCACGAGAGGTTACCGCCTTCCTGCCAAATGGATCGTTCACACCGTGGGCCCCATCTGGCATGAGGGCAAGCGGGGGGAAAGTGAAAAACTGGCCCGATGCTATCGGAACAGTCTCAGGCTGGCGGAGGATCACTCCGCCCAAAGCATCGCCTTCCCGGCCATCAGCACGGGGGCTTATGGCTTTCCATACCGCAAGGCTGCGGAGATCGCCGTCCAGGAATGCATGCGGCATCTGCAGACTGCAAGATGCCTGAAAAGCGTCGTGTTCGTTTGTTTCGACGCAGAGGGATGCCGCTGTTACAAGGAAGTGGTGGATGCCGCCACCGTGGGAACGAAGATCTGAAGCGAAGGCAACCCCGCAGGGAAGACTCCCGGAATCTGGAAGCCGGCTTACAACGTGTGTCCTTCCGACTGGGCCAGGCTGCATTCGGGCCGGTTGTCCTGATCACCCAGTTTGTAATCCCCACCACTGGGACAATCGGGAAAACGTCCACCTTTGAAGTAAGGGACCAGATTCTTCTTCAGAATCTTGTTTTTATCGTCCGGCTTGGCCTCAATCAGGTATTGCTGTTGCGCCGCATGGATCTGCTTCAAGTTTTCGATGCAGGCGCCAGTCTGTGCTCGTTTGCGCGCACGGATCAAGGAGGGAACAGCAATCGATGCCACCATGGTGACCAGGCCTACCACCACGAGCATTTCCACCATGGTAAGTCCTCGATCCCGTTTTCGGCATACGATTCTCATTTGAATGCGGCTCTATGGCAGTGACGATAAGCAGCAATGATGTCGCAGTCGATCATTCTTTTGACACGTTCCCCGGCAACACTCCACCTCCTATGCGCGGGCCAACGGGCATGGTGACCTCCATGGTGAAACGCAGCTCCTCGCCCTCATCATAGCCGCCACGGGAAGCACCGGGCGCCGTGAGATCAAGCCGCTTGAGTCTTGCAAAAACATAGTGATTTTCGAACGCAGCAAGGAACATGCCGAAATCATGATACCTGGCCCGTCCGCTGATGCTGAAATGGGCGTCCTCATACCCGGAGGTCGGCAGCGTGACGGACTTGCGAATATCCGGAGCGTCAACATGATTGATCTGGACGCCGTGCTCCTCCTTGAGGGATTCAACGGCCTTGACCACCCAGGAGTAAACATCCCCGCTGGCGATGATCGTCTCCGCCTGCGCCAGATGATTGGACATCTCCAACATCTCGACATCGGAATGGAACTGCTTTTGGGCACTTCCTGCACACTGCGCCAGATGATTGGACATCTCCAACATCTCGACATACGCAATGTTTGCCTGGATGGAAGCCTTCCTCGCTATGGCCACCGCAAGTCGCGCGTCATCCTTTTGCTGGCGGATCAGCTGCAGTTCCGCGATCTGGGGACGCAGCATCAGGGCGTAAGCAGCGCATGTCACTGCCAGTGCTACCGCAACTGGCATGGCCACGCGCCTCGTGCTGTTTTGTCTGCGCTTAATCATCAATGGCGGTTTTTTCCCTGAAAAGACATTCAATGGTGAACGGACGGTATGGACGACCATCCCCGAAGGTATCCACGTAAACAGGCAGAAGGTCCACCAGCCGCACCGGACTGGCGGGCTGCAGGTTGGTCTTGAAATACGCGTGCTGCCGGATGGCATCAATGAACCTCTCCCTGGCCGGTGGATCGCCGAAATCCTTGGCGGTGATGCTGAGCACGGTCCGTGCCGTGGAAGAGGCGGGGCGTCCGGGGACCACCGTTCCGTCGATGTCGGTTTCCGCCTTGACTGCGGGCGTATGGGTGACGATCTGGCGCAGATCCATGCGCATGACCTGGATATCCTCCACCATGCAGCCCTGGATGGAATTCAGTGCCGTTGCCCACAAGAAACGATCCGCCGCCTGCCGGTGAAGGGCGGAAAGCTTCTTCGTGCTGGCACGGCTGGAACTCATGTAATCATCCACCTTATGGGCGACCATGGATAACGACCGGGAATATTCCTGCAATTGATTGAGGTCCGCGCGTGCCTCGCGGGACTTCCAATACAGCGCGCCCGAGGCGAGCGCCATCGACAGAACGATCATCAACGTGCCGATCTTGATCAGGCGCACCGGGTCACGTCTCCTGGAGCGCTCCTTTTCCAGATGTTCGGAAAGCAGATTGATGGAGGTGCCCTTCTGCCCAAGAACACCAACGGCCGCGCCAATGGCGGCCCCAAATTTGGAGCCCTCGGAAGCTGCGGCATCATGCATGGCCTTGTCGCTTTTCGTGATGCAGGACACGGGGTTCCAGCGGTCGCAGCGGGGGGCGCCTATGCCTTCGTTGAGCAGTTCAAGAAGGATGTCCGATTTGGTGTCACCTCCCGACACAAACAGGCGCATGATGGGCCTTTCCCAGCGTTCCTCGAAATAATCGACGGAAGTCCGGATGTCATCGACCAATGGTGCAACGGCCTTGGCAAGCTTCTCCCGCACTTTGGCGGGCATCGTCATCACCAGACCCTCGGCCACCTGCGGAGTGATGTTCAGGGAGGCTGCCAGCGCCTTCAGGATGCCCCTGGTGCCGGTGGGTGTGGAACGGATGAAGACAATCTGGTTGCTCACAAGGAGGCTGAGTGAGGTCTGATTCTCACCGATGTGCAGGAAGCCGAATGTCCCCATTTCCAGCATCCGCTCCATTCCCACGAGGGCCGTGTCGATGAGACAGGCCTGGGCACACATCACGCCATCCAGAGTGAACCCGGCTGAGGCCGCCGCCCGCTGGATGCTTTCAAGCAGACTGGCGGGTATTGCGCCGACAAGCGCGAGCTTGTGCCTGACGCCCGCTCCTGCCGGACGCATGATGCTGATCTTTCCATCACCGAAATCGATCTCCCCGGAGGCGGTCTCAGCATCCTCTTTTTTCTGCCCGGGCGGCTCCACGGATAGGAGCACATGATCAAATACGTGGTCCTTCAACTCCTGCTGAAGAAACTTGATGGAGTTGAACCGCAGGACGGTGTTCAGATCCCTTGCTGCAGCTTCAGGCACCTCCGCCACCCGAAGGACAATCTCCCCTGCCGGGAGGGACACAACCAGGTGTTTGATGGGCCTTCGAAAGGCAAGTTTGATCTCCCGCAATTGTTCGGCGAGAGCCTCTGCGGAGGCCAGCCCCTGTTGCAGGGGGGAGGGAAGCAGCACGGAGCCTTCCAGAATCCATGCATCACCAGATTTCCGGACCACGGCAGCGCGCGTCTGCGCATGGCCGAAATCCACAGAGAGGATTTCCTGCGTGCTTCGAAAGCGCTCCAGAAGGATTCTGGCAGGCAGGAGCTTGTCTGCCTTCTTTTTATCCGTGGTCTCGTTCAAGGCATGCGGATGGGTTTGGATTCATGCATTCTGCTCAACGAGACGGAATCCCCTGGGGATCCCCTCGTGCAATCCTGAATGTGGACATCAACACCGCCAGCGCATGCTCCGTTTCAACCGGATCACCCAGGGGCGCCACACTTTGAAACTCAACCACGCCAAACGGGAAGGCGACCAGGGCGACACGCATGCGGCTCACCTGTCCGCCAAACTCCTCCGATTCCAGTTGAAAAACCGTGCCCCGGGTGGCATCCGCAAAACACCCCTCCGTCCTCATGATTTTGTAACCCGGCAGCGACCGCTCGACATGTCTTCTGGCCGATTCCAAATCCCGCTTCTGCTCGTCCGTCATGGAGACATCACCGGCACCAACATGATCCGGTGGGAGCGGACGGAACGGGAGATCCAGCTCCTCCGGTGAAACCAGCCGGAAGGACAGCTCGTAACCGAATTTGTCCCTGGAAAACACCACCCTCGACCTTGAAGGCTGGGCCTCCGGCTTCCAACCGATGGATGGAAGAAAGGTGATTCTCTGGCCGCGTGTCAGCAGGGCATACCCGATGAGAGCCCCTCTTTCCGGGACATCAAAGCGGGTCAGCACCAGCTTGAACTCACCGCCCGCAGAAAGCATGAGCGCCCAAAGGCCGGCAAAGCAGGCCACCTGACGCAAGACGCGAGGCAGTGGCGTGGCGTCCTTGATCAGGCTCATAGGTCTTTGGCGGCGATACGCCGCGGCATGCCGGTGTTGATGATCATCAGTTCAGGCGTGGCTGGCGGAACACCTCCCAGCATATCCACGGAGCCGCCGAGATTCCATACTCTTGTTGGCGGATGAAAAACATACGGGGAGGCCCCCCACGGGCGGTAAGCTATCCTGCTTTCAAACAGCACCGCAATGGAACCATTGAAAAAAAGGCGGTTGTTGCGCCAGTTCTCCAGCAGGCGGATGCTGTTTTCCAGCCCCCCGCTGTAATAGCTCCTGCTGGTGGGAGCGATCCCCGTGATGATGCAGGCATTGATCGTGGTGTTGCGTGCCCTGCGCTGGTCCAGATCGGACCAGCTGGCCCCATCCTTCCAGTTCGACGAAAGCACGGTGATCGCATCGGCGGCAAGACAGGCCGGGGCCGGTCTGCGCTGCTTTTTCTTGGCACCAGGATCGCCCGTGTTGAAATCTCCCAGAACATACAAGGGATTGGGGGTGGCCAGTGTAAAGCCTTCCTGTGCAATCCCGGCGCCGTTGACCACGCGCAGCGCACGAAAAATCATGCCGCTGTCATTCCGCTGGTCTGCAAAATAGACGCTCCTGACCGGACGTCCCAAAATCTTCTGGAGGGCCCCGGCCTGATCATCCAGTTCATCCAGATCGATTTCATTAACCTGGGCATACCGCCCCTCCCTCCAGTCATAGAAAATGGGTCCTTCCGAGACAAACTTCAATGTCAGGGAGGGAGGGATGGACAATGAAAACCTTGAGTAGGCTCCGCTGAAGCTGCTGACACCCTTCTGCGTGATGAGAATGATCAGGTCTGCGTTGTTGTAGAAACTTTTGCGGGCGAGGTCCGACCTGCGCAACTCCTCATCCGAAGGCTGCTCCAGCAACCG
>CAYQCZ010000198.1:0-7937 GCA_964415955.1 uncultured Verrucomicrobiota bacterium
GGCGTGACTCCATTTCCTTCGCTGCATTCTCGCGGTGTGAGCATTGCCCCGCAGCCACGGCACAAGACACTTTCCCCAATCCGGAAAACCGCCTGGTGGGGATGGAGGCGTGGGAGGATTTGCCCGTCGGTGCGCGCAAGAAACTGGCCTTCAGCTACGGTTGGCAGGGGCGTCGCACGGGCAAGACGTTGTTCGTCTCACGGGGAAATCCTGATCGGGCGGTTTGAGGCCGTTCCCGCATTTCAATCGCAGTCAACGGCGGTTGCCAAACTCCGCTGCGGTTCCTACTGTCAGCCCATGGCTCTGCATTGTCCCGTTTGTTCGCGTCGCCTCAAGCCGCTGGTGGCCGATGGCATCACGGTGGATGTCTGTCATGGTGGTTGTGGCGGGCTGTGGTTCGACAACTTCGAGCTGGAGAAGTTCCGCAAACCGCATGATGACGCGGGCGACGCTTTGCTCAACGTGCCTTTTGATCCGTCGGTGAAGGTGGATCATCGTCGCAAGCGTCATTGTCCGAAGTGCAGGGACATGCCCATGCGACGTCATTATTACAGTCGCTTCCAGCAGGTGGAGGTGGATTCCTGTCCGAACTGCGGCGGTTACTGGTTGGATTGCGGGGAACTTGCGCGTGTTCGACGCGATGAGAAGGACGCCGCCGTGCTGAAGAAACTCGCCCATGCCTACGCCGTTTCGACCGTGAAACCCAAGCTCGCAGAAATGCGCGAAACCGGTGGTGAGGAGGCGAAGAATGCCGGGCTGATCAAGCGGCTGTTTTCCTTCGTGGGGATTCATTGAGACGCCGTTCCGACGGTTCAAACATCGCCCTTTCCAATTCCATGGCAGGCTCTTAGCTTTTGCCCCGCATGATGCTGGTCATCGACAACTACGATTCATTCACATTCAACCTGGTCCAATACCTGGGCGAAATGAATGTGGACATGCAGGTTCATCGCAACGACCAGATCACCCCTGCGAAGATTCGTGAGTTGAAGCCCGACCGCATCCTCATTTCACCCGGGCCGTGTTCACCGCGGGAAGCAGGACTGTCGAATGACATCATTCGTGAGTTTGGCGCGTCGATCCCGCTGCTGGGTGTCTGTCTCGGACACCAGTGCATCGGCCACACATTTGGCACTGAGGTCGTGGTGAACCACCGCATGATGCACGGCAAGGTTTCGCCCATCCGGCACAACGGCAAGGACCTGTTCGCCGGACTGCCGAATCCTTTCAATGCCACCCGCTACCACTCGCTGGTGATCAAGCGCGACACCGTGCCTGACTGCCTGGAAATCACTGCGGAAACCGAGGAGGGCGAAATCATGGGCGTGCGCCACAAGCAACTGCCGATCTGGGGGGTGCAGTTCCATCCTGAAAGCATCCTCTCAGAGCACGGACGCGAGTTGCTGGGGAATTTCCTCAAACTGGGGTGAGGCAGGGTGCCTGCAACGGCGTCACGTGAGGCTCTTCAATGCCGGCGCAGGATCAGCTTGTGGCTGATGCGCTTGGTCTGGTGAAATTCAAGCGGCGGCAGGTCCGTTTCCGTGGGTGACTCCGTTTCGTTCAACGCAGCCTTCGCCATGGCCTTCAAACCGGCCCAGCGATCCCAGTCCAGCGGCGGTGCATGGACGATCTGCCGCAGCAGGCTGCGCCACTCGATGATGACCCGGTCGATGTCGCCCACGCCCAGAAACTCCGTCACCCATCCGTATTTGCTGAAAGGGTCCTTGTGCACGGCGGCCACCACATGGTTGGCACCTGCGCCATATTTCGGCGGCACGCCGTTTTCCAGATAGCCAGGAATCCGTTGCAATCCATACGCGCGCTGGCTGGCCATCGCCAGTCGTCCGCCCCAGCGGTTATCATCGCCGCAGAAACGGAAACTGGCGTCCAGATTGGCCAGATCGTAGAGCAGTTCATCCAAGGGATACGAGGCGTCCTCCAGCGCCGCCGCGATGGCGAGGCCGTCGCCTTGATGAAAGAAACTGGCGATGCGTCCACGCCGCGTGGGCACGCCCTGTTCATCCACCAGTCCCATGCGTCGCCAGAGCAGGGCCGTGCCGGTGGATGTCGGAAGCTTCTGGCATGTTTCCACCAGGTCACATCCCATGCAGTCGCGGTTCATCACCTCGCGTTCCTTGGGCCGCCACAAGGCGACGCCGTGGGTGTCCACCGGAACACGCATGCGTTGCCCGGCCAGGCTTACGATGGCGCTGATGCGGAATTCCTGGGTTTCAAAACGCAGCACCTCCATGCCCTGTTTGGCGAGGCGGCGCTCGACCAGCGGTGCGATGTGTGATTTCCACAGGTCGCCGTTCACCTGCCGCCCCTGCCAGTTGGTGAGCTTGCGAATCCATTTCACCAGCACGATGCGTCCGTCGTGAATCTTGTCCGCCACGGTGATGCTGCGGCCGTGAACGGGCTGTCCGTCCTGCTCGCCAATCTGGACGAGCCTGCCCGTGCCCAGTTTTTCCAGCGCCGCCGGTTCCGTCAGGATGGAGCGCATCTTCACATCCGTCTCGCCAACGGGAATGAAGATGTCCTTCAGCAGCGCTTCCTGATGATTCGGATACGGTTCCCATGTGCCGCGACTGTTGAGCATCTCGCGTTCGCGTCTGCGCACATGCCGGGCGCGTTCACTGTCGGTCCGCAGGCCGCAAGGAGTGACAGGTCGGGTCATGGCCTGTTCAACGCCCAGGAAGATGGGCCGGGTGGTGAACAGGCGTTGCTGGACGATGACCGCTTCGGCAAAG
Organism: uncultured Verrucomicrobiota bacterium; assembly: GCA_964415955.1. Taxonomy (GTDB): domain Bacteria; phylum Verrucomicrobiota; class Verrucomicrobiia; order Limisphaerales; family CAYQCZ01; genus CAYQCZ01. The sequence continues at coordinate 2,751 of CAYQCZ010000198.1, forward strand.
GGATCCTTGCCTGCGCGTGCCGCCACGCTCATCACGCCCAGCAATGCGGACCAATCGACCAGGCCGCTCCGTGACAACTGGCAGGGATAACCGTCGCGCAGGCGCAGTTCATTTGCAGTGATGAGGACATAGCCGGTTTCATCGATGCCGCGGCGGCCGGCACGGCCCCACATCTGAAGCAGTTCATCCGCGCGCAAGGGTTGCTCCACCTGGTCGCGCCGGTAGGAATCACCCGCCAATGCCACACTGCGCAGGGAAAAGTTGATGCCCGCCGCCAGCCCCATGGTGGCGATGACCACGCGCAGTTGACCGGCCTTGGCCAGCGGTTCGATCACGCCCGCTCGCACCGCGTAGCTCAGGCCGCTGTGATGGTAGGCCACGCGGGATTTCAACAGGCGCGCGAGGTGTTCGCCAACAAGCTGCTTCTGTTCCTGCGTGAGCGTGAGCGGGTGGGGATTGGGCAGATGCCGGGCCAGTTCGGCGGCCAGTTCCTCCGTTGCCTGCCGCCGTGGGGCAAAGATCAGGACAGGCCCCAGGTCTTCGGCCAGGCACTTGGCCACGAGACGCGGCCAGTAACCGCGCACTTCACTGGGGACGGCGTAATTCAACTGGTTGGCCCAGACCTCGTCCAGCGGCACGGGACGCCGCTCATGCTTGATCAACACCGCATCCCGCCCGATGCGCCTGAGCCATTTCACCACGTGCTCGGGATTTCCCACGCTGCCGCTCAGCAGGAGGAGGCGTGTCTGCGGCGGAGCGAGCGCAATGGCCAGTTCGTAATTCAACCCGCGATCCGGATCGCCGATCATCTGGTATTCATCCACGACCAGCAGGCTGGGTCCATCGCCCTCGATCAGGCGGCGTTTCTGGGTTTCCAGCGTGGCGACCAGCACGGGGGCGTGCAGGTTTTCGGCGATGTCGCCGGTGGCGATGCCAACGTCCCATCCACGCGCGCGCCATTCCGCAAGCTTGTCATTCGCCAGTGCGCGGGTGGGCACCGTGTAGATCGCCTGTCCGCGGGGTTTGCCTTGATTCGACCACAGCTCGAAAATGAGTGTTTTGCCGGCCCCTGTAGGCGCATGCACGACCACGTCCTTCCCATCACGCAGCGCCGCAACCGCATCCTGCTGCCACAGATCGGGAATGACCATCCGTGTCAGGCCGGGGTTGGGGTCCAGTTGGTCGGCAAGCGTCTGCACGGGCAGACGGTAGCCGTATTTCAGCCGCGGTGAAAACTAGAAGAAATCGTTCCGATGGCCGTCGTTGGTATTCTTGGCTCATTCGAGTTGAGCAAGATTTTAGTGGTGATTACCTGTTGGGAGCTGCAAACCTTAACCTCATTAGGACTTGGGGCTTGGGTTGTCATCTGGACTAGTGTGAATGTCGGCAACCTCGACCAATTCTTGTATGCCGAACATGGAATTGAGCAATGCCAACAGCTGAACAGATTAAGGCGCTGATTCGCTCTCATCTCAGCGATGACGACGAGCGGTTCTACACGCTCGCGTTGCAGGTAGCTGCGCATGAAGCGCAGCAGGGTCACGGCGCCCTGGCGCACGACATTCGCGAGATCATCGACAAGGAGCGGCGCGCACGCGGGAGCAACGTGCTCGTGCAGTTTCCGCAGGAACTAGCGGGCATGGTTTTCTCCGAAAACACGGATGTCCCGTTTTCTGCGTTAGTTCTGCCGGACGCGCTGAAGGAACGCATCCAGCGCGTGATTCACGAGCATCGGCAGCAGGAGAAGCTCAAGAGCCACGGTCTCTCGAATCGCCGGAAGGTGTTATTGGCGGGGCCGCCCGGCACGGGCAAGACGATGACGGCGCGCGTGCTTGCGCATGAGCTGCGCTTGCCGCTGCACACGATCCAAGTGGACAAGCTGGTGACGAAATTCATGGGCGAGACGAGCGCGAAGCTACGGCAGATTTTCGACCTCATCCGCAATGAGACGGGTGTGTATCTATTTGACGAGTTCGATGCGATCGGAGGCGAGCGCTCGATGGAAAACGACGTGGGCGAGATGCGCCGGGTGTTGAACGCGCTGCTGCAATTCATCGAGCAGGATTCTTCGGACAGCGTGATCGTCGCCGCCACGAACAAGCCCGCCCTGTTGGATCGGGCTCTGTTCCGCCGGTTCGATGACGTGCTCACCTATGAACCTCCGAGCGCCGAAGACCGGCGGCGGCTCATGGAGAGTGTGCTGGGTAAATTCAAAGGACGCCCGATGATCTGGCCGTCGCTTCTCAAGGAAAGTGAATCACTGAGCCACGCGGAGGTCGGTAACGCTGCATGCGACGCAGTGAAGGATGCAATTTTGAACGACCGGAAGGCGATCACGACGGCGGCGCTCGTCAAAGCCCTCAAAGAACGGAAGCTCGCGCACCAACGGTAGGATTGCATGGCGAGGTTTCGACATCTGTTTCTCGAAGGGCCGACGAGGACGACGGATTTTAGCAGTCCACGCCGCGGCGGATCATCCGCGCGCTTGCGACCGCAAGATCGGCAAACGCACGCGGCGCAGATCACGCAGAAGTTGGAGGCCGCTTGGCAGACGGCGGTGGATCGGCAAGCAGTGGCGCACGCGGAGCGCAATGGCGTGTATCTGGAATTTCGGAGCGAGCCGGGATTTGATCTCGTGCTCAAGAGTCTGGAGAGCGTCCGCTCGGGCATCCGGCTTTTGAACGTGAAGGTGGAGGGCGGCGCGGGTGCCGAAACGACGAGGGCAACAGTGTTCGTGCCGCGCGCGAAGAGCGCTCACTTTCTTAAGAAGTTGCAGGCGTATGCGGACGAAACCAAAGACAACGTGCGCACCGACCCGGAGACCGGTGAGGAAATCAAGACACCGAAGAACGCGACGCTGGTGAACAGCATCGGCGATGTGAGGGCGGCGATTTTGGATTCTTTCTGGCAGGACTCCGCAGAGCGATTGCCGAATGAAATGCCGGATTGGGTCGAGGTGTGGCTGAGCACCGAAGACCTGGCGGGCATCGAGAGGTTCGCCGCTTTGTGCCAGCAGCTTGCGATTGAGCAAGGAGAAGGCAGGCTGACTTTTCCCGAACGCACGGTCTGCCTCATCAAAGCGAACCGGGCGCAACTCCACGAGCTGATCGAAAAGTCCGACTCAATCGCGGAGTTCCGCGCAGCGCGGGAAGTGACGACCTTTTTCATCGAGGAGGAGAATCGCGATCAAGTGCAGCGGGCCGAAGACCTCGCGCGACGCAGCGAAATTCGTGGGCAGAACGAGGTCGTCGTTTTGGTTTTGGATCACGGCGTGAACAACGGCCATCTGCTCTTGCAGCCGTTGCTCGCTAACGAAGATCGCCACGCCGTTCATCTCGAGTGGGGATTCTCCGATCAGCACGGGCACGGCACACTCATGGCGGGAACCGCGGCCTATGGTGACATTCTTGAGCACTTGCATACGAACAACGCCGTCGTGCTGACACATGGTTTGGAGTCCGCAAAAATCTTGCCGCCACCGCCAGCAACCAATCCGAAGCGCCTCTGGGGCCACTACACAGCGCAGGGAATCTATCGCGCTCACAGCCAAGCCCCCAATCGCAAGCGGGTCGTGTGCATGGCGGTGACCTCGGATGAGGTAACATCGCGCGGGCGTCCGTCGTCGTGGTCGGGACAGATCGATGAACTGGCGTCCGGTTACGGCGATGACGTGCGACGGCTCATCATCCTGAGCGCAGGGAACGTCCGCGAGCCGGACGACTGGAAGAATTATCCGACGGCGAACAAGACCAGCGAAGTGCATGATCCCGCACAGGCATGGAATGCGTTGTCGGTTGGTGCATTCACAGAGAAAACGCGAATCACCGATCCGCATCTGCAAAACTACCAGGCGATTGCGGAGCCGGGGAACCTTTCGCCGTTCAGCACCACGTCGCTGAACTGGCCACCGCGGAAATGGCCAATCAAACCGGAAGTGTTGTTTGAAGGAGGCAACGTCGCCAAGGGTCCAAACAATGCCGTCTTCGACACGGACGACCTGAAGCTGCTGTCCACGTATCACGTTCCGCAGGTGGCGCAGTTTGCGGCTTTCGATGCGACAAGTGCGGCGTCTGCACAGGCCGCATGGATGGCGGCGAAACTCCATGCGGCTTATCCCGAGGCGTGGCCGGAGACGATTCGCGCGCTCATTGTGCATTCGGCAAACTGGACGGATGCGCAAATAGCGAGTTTCCTCGCTGATGAGTCGAAGGCGTCCTACATGGCACTCGCGCGGATTTGTGGCTACGGCGTGCCGAGTCTTGAGCGGGCGTTTTATTGCGCGGGGAATTCGCTCACGTTGATTTCGCAGGCAACGATCCAGCCTTTCGATAAGGTCGCGAGCAGGCCAGTCTCCAAGGACATGCACCTCTACCGGTTGCCGTGGCCCGTGAATGTGCTCCGCGATCTTGGCGAATTGCAGGTCAAAATGCGCGTGACGCTTTCCTACTTCATCGAGCCAAGTCCCGGCGAAGTGGGATGGCAGGACCGCTACCGCTACGCCTCTCACGCGCTTCGCTTTGAACTGAACGGACCAGGCGAAGCGGAGGCGGAATTTGTGCAGCGAGTGAATCGCAAAGCTCGCGAGGAAGACGAACCCCCCGGAACCGACGGGCCAGGCGACCGCTGGACGTTGGGCGAAGCGCGGAACGTGGGCTCAATTCATTCCGATATTTGGTCAGGACCGGCAGTCGAACTGGCATCGTCGAATCTGATCGCCGTGCATCCCGCGGTAGGATGGTGGCGAGAGCGGCACCACCTCGGCCGATGGAGCAAGCAGACCCGCTACTCGCTGCTCGTTTCCGTGCTCGTGCCGTCGGCGGAGGTGGATGTTTACACGCCAGTAGCGGTGCAGATTGGCATTCCCATTCCTGTCAGTGTTGATGTTCCTATACCGTAATCGTCAAACATCACCACCGCACTGATGATTACAGTATAACGTTCTTGATCACCTTGGCCTCTTCCACACCCGTCAGACGGAAATCCAGTCCCTGATGTTTGTAAGTGAACTTTTCGTGGTCGATGCCCAGCAGGTGGAGAATCGTGGCGTGGAAGTCGCGCACATGCACGGGGTCCTTCACGATGTTGTAGGAAAAATCGTCCGTCTCACCATACACCGTGCCGCCTTTGACGCCACCGCCGGCCATCCACATGCTGAAACAGCGCGGGTGATGATCGCGCCCGTAGTTG
>CAYQCZ010000199.1:0-7907 GCA_964415955.1 uncultured Verrucomicrobiota bacterium
CTGCCCGGAACTGGCGGACATCAGCGAGGTCAAGGGCGGCTCGCCGTGGGGCGCGGCCACCATCGCAGGTGCGGACGGCTCCCGCCAGCCCAGCGCCAAGGAACTGGCCCAGGCGCGCTTCCAGGGGCGGCACGTGGCCACGCTGGCGAAGAAACTTTCCGCGTCATCTCCATCCTGAATCCAACCAACCAGCAGAAAGATCAAGTCCATGAGCACCTTCAAATACAACCGCCTCGACAAAAACAACACCGCCGTCCTGATGGTGGACCATCAGACCGGACTCACCAACCTCGTCCACGATTTCTCGCCGGACGACTTCAAGAACAACGTCCTCGCACTGGCCGACGCGGCGAAATACTTCAAGCTGCCGACCATCCTCACCACGAGCTTCGAGGACGGCCCGAACGGCCCGCTCGTGCCGGAATTGAAGGAAATTTTCCCCGACGCCCCCTGCATCGCGCGACCGGGACAGATCAACGCCTGGGACAACGAGGACTTCGTCAAGGCGGTGAAGGCCACAGGCAAAAAGCAGCTGCTCGTCGCCGGCATCGTCACCGAGGTGTGCGTGGCGTTCCCGGTGTTGTCCGCGCTGGAGGAAGGCTACGAAGTGTTCGTGGTGACGGATGCCTCGGGCACGTTCAACAAGACCACGCGCGATGCTGCGTGGAGCCGCATGGAGCAGGCCGGCGCGCAGTTGATGACATGGTTCGGCGTCGCCTGTGAACTGCACCGCGACTGGCGCAACGACATCGAAGGCTTGGGCGCGCTTTTCTCCAACCATCTGCCCGGCTACCGGTGCCTCATCAACAGCTACTTTGCGCCGCGAAAATGACAGGGGATTGCGCCCGCCAAAACCGCACCGCCCGCAGCCGGGTGTGATCAGGACGTGACGAGACGGCAACGGCATGTCCCGCCTCCCGCGCCGATGGAACGCGCACGTGCCATGACATGCCCGATGCGTGCGCGGTTGTAACGCTGGACGAGAATGCACGGGAGGTTGGACGCGATGGCATATGCGACGTTCACGCCCATGGCCCAGCCAGGATTCCAAAGGCACAGCACGGGCAGCGCGATGAAGGTTGCCCAGTGAGCCAGTTCACCCCGCCACGTCTCCCGCTTGAAACGCTGGAGATGATCGGGGGCTGTTGAATCGAGCCGCGCCTTGGCATATCCGCCCTCGAACCATGCGGCGGCATCCGGCAGATGGTCCTTCCATCGCCGGATGCCAAACCACCGTTCGTAAACACGTCCGCGCCGTTCCCATGGGAACGGCCTGGCCCATGTCTCCTCCGCATCAAACCAGTCATCCGGCATGCGGGTGAACACCCATCCCATCCCGAGCTGAACCAACCCCCATGTGAGGATGTTCAGCACCACAACCGCAGCCGGTGACAGGTCAACCAGCATGAATCTCCCTTCCTTTCCAGGCGACCGTGGATTGCGAACGCATCAACCGCAGTGAATGGGCAAACACGACAAAATAAAACATCAACGGCAGGGGATACAGCACGGCGGTCAGGGGATGAAATGTTCCCGCGCGCCGCAACAGCCAGCCCACCTGGAAGACGCAAAGGCCATACAGGCACAGCCACAGCGGCATGCTCGAACCCATGCAGAGGGCCAGTGCAGGCAGCATCAATCCGGTCATCCAGGCCACCACCAGCAGCAGCACGGTCCTTGAGGTCCGCGTTGCGCCGGATGCGAACCCCTTCGCCCAGCCTTCCACCAGTTCGCGCAGGTTGCCGGGATACATGCGAAAGGATATGGCACCTCTCCCTGCCCGGCAGCGCATGGGCACGCCGCAGCGTTCCAGTTCACGGGCCAGCCAGAAGTTTTCGAGGATGCGTTGCTTCACCGGTTCGTGCCCGCCGACGCGATCGTAGCTGTGACGGTCAATGAGCAGGCATTGTCCCAGCAGGCCCGCAGGTGTTGTCCGGTCACCGAGCAGGGTGAACGCACGTGTTCCCGCGAGCATGACCAGATTGAAGAACGCGGACCCCTGCTCATGCAAACGACCAACCTGATGATGGGGCGCCACGGACAGGGCACCGGACCCGATCTCACTGAATTCGGCAAGGATGTGCTCCAGTCCGCCCGGCTCCAGCCATGTGTCCGCATCAAGAAACATCAGCCACCTGCCCCGGGCGATCCGCGCGCCCTGCGAACACGCCCAGGTCTTGCCGCGCCATCCGGCGGGCAGGGGCGCAGATTCCAACACCAAGGCCCCATGCGATCGCGCAACGGATGCCGTGCCGTCCGTCGAGGCGTCATTGACCACGATCACCTCCAGCGGACGGGAGGCCTGCGTGGCAATGGAGCGCAGCAGGCGCGGCAGATTGGATTCCTCGTTACGTGCGGGGATGATGATGGAAAGTTCACGCGCCATTGCATGCTGCCCGGCGCTGGAAACACGGCAGGCGCGAATGCGCCCGAGCACCAGCCAGCCGGCGCACCAGAGGAGGATTGTCAGCACGGCGGTCATCATGCGCGGTCCCATTCCACGATTTTCTTCGCCACATTCTGGCCGCACAATGTGACCATTGGCATGCCGCCGCCGGGATTCACGGAGCCGCCGACGAAGAAAAGGTTCGGATAAAGCGTGCTTTGCTTGGGGGCCTTGAAGGCGAGGTTTTTCCAACGGTCGCTCACCACGCCGTAGATGGAGCCTTTGTTGGAATTGTAACGCTCGCGGATGTCGAGCGGCGTCCAGAAATGCTCGAAGACGACGTGTTTCCTGAGGTCCTTGAGTCCCATGCGCTCGAGCTTGTCCAGCACGCGGTCCTTCAACCGCCCATAGTCCTCGCGTGTGAGTGGATGCTCGTCATCGATGTAGGGGATGTGCGGCAGGATTTACAGGCAGTCACAACCCGGCGGTGCCACGGTGGGATCGGTGCGCGAGGCGGCCACGAGGTAAATGGTCGGATCATCGGGCAGTTCATGCCGCTCGAAGACCTTGGCGAAATGCTCCTTCTGATGGCCGCTGAAAAAGAAGTTGTGGTGCGCCAGCTGCGGATACTTGCAGTCCAAGCCAAGGTCGATCACCAACCCCGAGCAGGCGGGCTCGAACTTCTTTTCCAGCGAGGCCACGAATGTCCGGTCCTCGCGCAGCAGCTTCTCGTAGGCGGGGATAACCTCCATGTTGGACACGATGATGTCCGCTGCATGAAAGACACCGTTGGCAACCAGTCCTGTGACACGGCCCTGTTCACGCCGCACTTCACTGACATCGGCGTTGAGATGCACCTTGATGCCGAGTTCGTCCATCAACCGCCCGAGGCCCAGCGCGATGTGATACATGCCACCGTCCACATACCAGAGATCGTATCGGAACTGGATCGTCGGCATGGAGTTCATGAACGCCGGCGCACGGTATGCCGAGGAGCCCACGTATTTGATGAAGAAATCGAAGACATCCTGGAAGTAACGTGTCTGAAAATGCGATGCCACCGCCTGGTGCATCGACCGGAACAGGTCGAACTTGAAAAACTTCCAGAAGCCGTAATGCCGCGCAAAGTCCTGCCAGCGGTCCAGCCCCTGCTCGAAGTAGCCGTCATTGGTCAGGTCATAGAGATCGGCGGAATACTTCAGGAAACGCTCCACATTCTCGGGAGGTTCACCCACCTTGCGCGCCTCCGCCGCCATCTTCTCCGGCTCGGGAAACAGGTCCACGGTGGTGCCGTCCTCAAAGAAATTACGCCAGTGCGGACGAAGCGGGCGGATGGGAATGTAATCCGACATCTTCCGTCCGCTGCGCTCGAACAGCCGCTCGAATATGTGGGGCAGCGTCAGGATGGACGGGCCAAGGTCGAATGAGTAACCCGCCTCTTTCAGGACGTTCAACTTGCCGCCGATTTTGTCGTTCTTCTCGAAAACTTCGACCTCGTAGCCGGATTGCCGCAGGGAGATGGCGGCGGAAATCCCACCAAGCCCGGCACCGATGATGAACACTTTTCTGCGGTTCATGCGAAGGCGGCGCTGCCGGATGTTCGGGATGGAAACTCAATCATGCGCGAACGGTAGCGCAGGGAGACGCGACCGCAACCGGTGCCCAAACAACGATCCTCCGGGGTGACATCGTGGGGTGGCCGGTGGCCCGGATCTCACTTCCCTGCCGCCTGCCTGCCCTGGGCGGCCTTCAGCCGCTCCAATCCTTCCTGCGCTGCGTGGTGCCCGGGATGAAGCGCCATGGCTTTGCGATACTCGGCAACAGCATCCTCCGGTCGTCCCAGTTGCTCCAAGGTGCGCCCCATGAAGGCAAGACAGCTTGCCTGCCCCCAGCGCGGTTCCAATGGACTGGCCGCGGGGTTCATCCGTTCCGTTTCAAACAGCTTGTTCGCTCGACGGAGCGATTCGAGCGTTTCCAGCCATGCCGCGCGCTTCTTCGACGTATGGAACTGGCAGACACCGAGCAGATATTGCACACGGGGATTGTCCGCGCCGTGTTTCAATGCCTCGCTACGGTGCCGGGAGATGCGTGGGCCAAACTTGATGGCCCGGACTAGGTTTCCATCGATCTTCATCCCGTAAAGCGTGCCCATGAGCGCGTGCGCCTCGGCCATCGCCGGCTGCTTCTCAATGCATGATGTCAACGCTCCGATGGCCGCATCCATGGTGGCCTGCACTGCGGCGGCACCCGGTTCACGCCCCTGGATTTGTAGCATGCGATGAAACTCACACACCCCAAGCCAGTAATGGTTTGTGGCATTGTCCGGCAGGGAGGCGCATGCCTCCCGGAGGAGTGTCGAAGCTTCGCCGAAGGCCTTTTCGTCCCAGTCGCGATACGCCCGGGTGAACATCGACACCCCGCGCACCGCGGCATCATCGGCCATCAGGATCACTGGTTTGCAGACCAGGGCGACCAGCAACATGGTGAACACCGAGCGCATCATTGTCCGAACATGATAGACGCAGCGGGCCGTTTGTCTCCAACATCAAATATGACCTTTCAGGACCTCGTGCACCGGCAGAAATCCTTCTTTCAATCTGGAGCCACACTCCCGGTTGCATTCCGCCGGGCCCGGTTGGAAGGGCTCCTTCAAACCATTCTGAAACATGAAGATTCGCTGGCCGCCGCCGCCCAGTCGGACCTGGGCAAATCACCGTTCCAGACGTGGTCCACAGAATTGGGCGTGGTGACTGCTGAAATCCGTCATGCATTGAAGCATCTGCGATCATGGACAAGTCCATCCCGCGTCTCCATGCCATGGTTTGTGGCCCCGGCCAGGGGACAGGTTCAGCCGGTGCCGCTCGGAGTCGCCTGCATTCTGGGTCCATGGAACTATCCCTTTCAACTGGTGCTCACGCCGCTGGCCAGCGCGCTGGCCGCAGGCAACTGCGCCATCCTCAAGCCATCCGAACTGGCCCCGCGCTGCGCAGAGGCCCTGACAGCCATGATCAAGGACGCCTTCCCACCCGAACTTGTCACCACGGTCACAGGCGGTCCCGAAGCCGCCGTCGCACTGCTGGAGGAGCGGTTCGACAAAATCTTTTTCACGGGCAGCACGAGGATTGGGCGAAAGGTCATGGCCGCCGCGGCAAAGCACCTCACGCCGGTCACGCTGGAACTGGGGGGCAAGTGCCCGGCGATCGTCTGCGAGGACGCCCCGGTGGAACTGGCCGCACGGCGCATTGCCTGGGGCAAGTTCCTCAATGCCGGCCAGACCTGCGTGGCACCGGATGTTGTGTTTGTGAACGAGGCCATTCACGAACGCTTCATTGCGGCATTGAAAGATGCAATCCGCTCGTTTTACGGGCCTGATCCCGCCCGGTCCCAGGACTACGGCCGGATTGTGAACGATGCGCATTTCCAACGTCTCACCACCTTGATGCCGGGTGGACGGATCGCCTGCGGCGGCCAGTCGGATGGATCCACCCGATACATGGCGCCCACGGTCCTGACCGATGTCCCGATGGATGCACCCGTCATGCAGGAGGAAATCTTTGGTCCCATCCTGCCGGTGATTCCGTTCAAACAGTTGGTGGAACCCCTGCGATGGATGGAATCGCAGCCCGCACCACTGGCCGTGTATGCGTTCACTTCAGACTCAAGGACCGGGCGGCAACTCGCCGAACGCACGCGGTCCGGAGCATTCTGCGTGAACGACGTCGTGTCACACGCCGCGATCAAGACGCTTCCCTTTGGCGGTGTGGGGCACAGCGGGCTCGGTGCCTACCATGGCAGGGCGGGCTTTCTGGCCTTCTCACACCAACGCAGCGTGATGCGCCGCGCGAACTGGCTGGACCTTCCCTTCCGCTATCCGCCGCAGAAAATTCCTGTCACCGCACTCAAACGGGCCATGCGTTTCCTGCTGGGTTGACGGGAGCCGTTTGCGCACCGGCTGGACGCGGCTAAGGTTCGCGTGCGAATGGGCCGGGTGAGGCATTCACAATGCAACGACCATCCGGTCCGCGCTCATCATGACTGATAAAAACAAATCCATTGCCGTCATCATCGGCGGCTCCGGCGGCATCGGTTCTGCGCTGGCACGGCGGCTGGTCGCGAGCGGCTGGCGCGTGACCATCACCGGACGCGACCCCGGACGATTGCAGGCCGCAGCGACAGCCACCGGTGCACAACCATGCACGCTGGATGCCTCCGACCCGAAAGCCGTGGAAGACCTCCTCCAAGAGGCGTCATCGCAACATGGTCGCGTGGATGCCGTGGCCAACTGCGCCGGATCCATCCTGCTCAAGGCCGCACATCTGACCACCGATCAGGAATTCTCGGCGACCATCGCCGCCAACCTGAACACTTCATTCAACCTCCTGCGCGCCGCGGCACGGGTCATGATGAAGCAACCTACAGGTGGCTCCATCGTGTTCTGCTCCTCCGTCGCCGCCCGGCGCGGTCTTGCCAATCACGAAGCCATCGCCGCTGCCAAGGCCGGTGTGGAAGGTCTGGCCATCGCCGCCGCCGCGAGCTACGCCCGCTATCACATCCGCATCAACTGCGTCGCGCCCGGCCTCACCCGCACGCCGCTGACCCGTGGACTCACGGAGAACGAATCCATCGCCAGGGCATCCGCCGCCATGCATCCGTTGGGGAGAATCGGCGAACCCGACGACGTCGCCTCCGCCATGGCATGGCTCATGGACCCCGCCCAGTCATGGATCACCGGCAATGTGATGCCTGTGGATGGCGGTCTGGGCCGCGTGCAATCCCGGACATGAACATTCACACTTTCCAAAGCGAACTCTGGCTGCCGGTGCCGCCCGAGGAGGTGTTCCCCTTCTTTGCCGATGCCGCCAATCTCGACGCCATCACACCGCCCTGGCTGCATTTCCGCATCGTCACGCCGCCGCCCATCGTGATGCGGGCGGGCGCGCTCATCGATTACAGGCTGCGCGTGCGCGGCATGCCTCTGCGCTGGCGCACGCTGATCAGCGACTGGGAACCGCCGCACCGTTTTGTGGACAGGCAGTTGCGCGGCCCCTACCGGCTGTGGGAACACGAGCACACGTTCACGCCGCACAAAGGCGGAACTCTGGCGCGGGACAACATCCGATACGCCGTGCCCTTCGATTTTCTGGTCCACAAATGGCTCGTCCGCCCGGACGTGGAACGCATCTTTGCCCACCGGGAAACGGCCCTGAAACAACGCTTTCAAGCCGGTGCTGGACTCGGTTCCGAACTGCGATCCCAGCCATAGGGAGAGTGTCGTTCGCAGCGCAAACGACGCCACCCATCAACCTCCGACGCGCAACGGCCTGCGCGCCCTGCCACCCGAGATCGCCCTCATCGCCTTTCTACCTCTGATCGTTCAGTGTTGAGCGTTGAAAGTTCGACGTTGTTTCCCGCCTTCCCCGGTGGGGCGAAAGTCCCTCGATCCCTGACCTCCTCCTCGTCCTCGACCCCACATCCTGTCACTCCTGTTCATCCTGTCTCAATCTCCCGCTCCGCTGATCGA
>CAYQCZ010000200.1:0-7864 GCA_964415955.1 uncultured Verrucomicrobiota bacterium
CCGTGCTGAATGTGGCCAGGATCGGCTACTTCAGCTCCGACCGGGCGATCCGCGAATACTGCGAGGACATCTGGAAGGTGAAACCGGTGCCCATTCCCGTCCGCAAGTAGCCCCACACCAACCCGCACATCCCGCACTTTGCAATGTTCCCCTTGGCGTTGTCCGCCGGTATTGTTTACAAGAGCCCCATGCACAAGCTCATCGCGCTGACACTCACCATCGCCGGGTTGCTCCTCACCGGTTGTTCCAAATCCGACTCCCCCTCGGACGGCTCCACCGGCGGGGGCGCAGGCACCGGAGGAGGAAAACTGGTGATCGCCTTCATGCCCAAGAGCAAGGGCAACGCCTACTTCGTCTCCTGCAAGCAAGGCGCGGACATGGCGGCAAAGGAACTGGGCGTGGAATTGATCTTTGACGGCCCGACCACACCCGACCCGGCACGCCAGAATGAAATCATCGAGAACTGGATCACGCTGGGCGTCGATGCCATCGCCGTGGCCTGTGAAAACCGTGACGGCATCTCCACCGCGCTGCGCAAGGCCCGTGCGAAAGGCATCAAGGTCATCACCTACGACGCCGACGCACAGCCCGACGCACGGGAGTTCTTTGTGAACCAGGCCACCGTGGAAGGCATTGGCAACACGCTGACCGACGAGGCGGCGCGCCTGATGGGTGGCAAGGGTGAATACGCCATCATCACCGCCAACCTGACCGCCGGGAACATGATCGCCTGGCAACAGGCCATCGAGAAACGCAACGCCGACAAGCACCCTGACCTCAAGCGCGTGGCATTACGCCCTTGCGATGATCTCAAGGACAAGGCCCAGCAGGAGGCAACCACCCTGCTCAGCGCCCATCCCAACCTCAAATTGATCATGGCCATCTGCTCGCCCGCAGTGCCCGGAGCCGCCGAAGCGATCAAACAGGCGGGCAAGGCCGGCCAGGTGAAACTCATCGGCCTGGGCCTGCCCAACGAGAACAAGGCGTATGTCAACGGGGGTGTAACCGACACCGTGATCCTTTGGAAAACCGTGGACCTTGGCTACCTGACCATCGAGGCAGCAGCAGCGCTGGCGAAGGGGCAATTGAACCCCGGCGACAGCAGCTTCACTTCACGCAGACTGGGCGAAATCAAAATCAACGGCGATAACATCCTGCTGGGCGAACCCTTCAAGTTCACCAAGGAGAACATCAACGAGTTTGACTTCTGAAGTCCCGCGACCGCATCCATGCAACGCCATGCCTTCAAGATGACGCTCAAGCCGGGCTGCGAGGCGGAATACAAGCGTCGCCACGATGCCCTCTGGCCGGAACTGGCTGAAGCCCTGCGCAACGCTGGCATCTCCGATTACTCGATCTTTCTGGATGCCCGCACGCTCACACTTTTTGCTGTTCTCAAGCGAACTGACGACCATCAAATGGACAGCCTGCCAGACCATCCGGTTGTAAAACAGTGGTGGGCGCACATGGCTGATCTGATGGACACGCATCCGGACCATGCGCCGGTCTGCGAGGAACTGGCCGAAGTCTTTCACCTTGATTGAACCAGTCCCCAATTTGAACAAGGTCCCCAATTGATCTCATGAAAAGCACATCCACTGCCCTGCTCTGCTTCTGTCTGTTCGGAATGCAGCTTCCAGTTGCTGCCGCTGACCGCCCGGCATCGCTTCCCATCTGGCCGGGCGTGGCTCCGGGTTCTGAGGGCAAGACAGCTCCGGAAGTTGTGCATGGCAGTTCCGTGAGCAGCGTGCATCAGCCGGGCATCACTCCCTATCTGCCTGCGAAGGAAAAGGCGACGGGTGCCGCCGTTCTGGTCATTCCAGGTGGAGGCCATCGTGTGCTGGCCATTGATCACGAGGGATACAACGTCGCCCATTGGCTCCAGGCCCATGGCATCGCCGCTTTTGTGTTCAAATACCGGCTGGCCCGTGAAAAGGACTCCACCTACACGATCGAAGGCCACGCTGTGCCGGATACACAACGCGCCATCCGTCTGATTCGCAGCCGCGCGCCGGAGTGGGGCATTGATCCCAAGAAGATCGGTGTGATGGGATTTTCAGCCGGTGGCGAACTGGCGGCGTTTGCGTCGATGCTCTTCGAGAACGCGCCGCAGTTTGTGAAGGATGACATCGACGCTCAATCAGCACGACCCGACTTTCAGGCGCTCATCTACCCGGGCACCTCCGGCAAGTTTGGTCCCGTGAAGGATGCGCCGCCGGTCTTTCTGGCCTGCGGCTACAACGACCGTCAGGACATTTCCGAGGGGCTGGCGGAACTGTATCTCCGGTTCAAGCGCGGCAAAGTGCCTGCGGAGCTTCACATCTACGCCACCGCAGGCCATGGATTTGGCCATCGTGAGTCCAACAAAAATGCCGCCGGGACATGGCTGGACCGCTTCGAAGACTGGCTGAAGGATCTCCAGATTCTCCAGCGCAAGTAATGCCCGGACTCCCAGCTACTTGAGCCAGCCGGGGATCGACTCATTGCGCCAGATCTCCGCAGGCTGCTCGCGTTTGCGCACAAGCGACGCCTTGCTGCCGTTCACCAGCACCTCGGCGGCGATGGGCCGGGAGTTGTAGTTGGATGCCATGACCGAACCGTAGGCGCCCGCACTGAGCAGCGCGAGATGATCGCCTTCCCCAACCTTGGGGAGCGGCCGATCCTTGCAGAAAGTGTCACCCGACTCACAGATCGGCCCCACGACATCCGAACTCACCGGCTTTCCGCCTTTCTTCTTCAGTGGCACAATCTGGTGATAGCTGTCGTAGAATGCGGGACGGATGAGGTCGTTCATCGCTGCATCCACGATCACGAAGTTCTTCTTGCCGGTGCGTTTCACGTATTCCACACGCGTCACCAGGATGCCCGCATTGCCGCAGATGAAGCGGCCCGGCTCGATCAATATGCGCAGGTCCAGCGGCAGCAGAAGCGGCACCAGTGTCTGCGCATAGCGCGCCGGGGTGAGCAGCTTGCGCGCCCCGGGCTGTGACCACCAGTCGCCTGAACCGCTCTCCAGAGCAGGGTCGTAGATGATGCCCAGGCCGCCGCCAATGCTGAAAAACTCGAAGTCATAACGCGCAGCCAGCTTGCGCACCAGCGGCAGCACCTTGCGCACGGCCATTTCAAAGGGCTTCACCTCGGTGAGCTGTGACCCGATGTGCATCTGGATGCCGCGCAGCCGCAGGTTCTTCAGCTTGGACGCGCGTGCATACACGCCTTCCACCTTCTCGAAGGCAATGCCGAATTTGTTTTCATAGGTGCCGGTGGTGATCTTGGCGTGCGTGTGGGCATCGACGTTCGGATTCACGCGAACGGCGACGGGCGCAACCTTCTTCAGGCGTGCGGCCACCTTGTTGATGCGCTGCAACTCAGGCTCGCTTTCCACATTGAAGGAATAGATCCCATGCTTGAGTGCGAATGCAATTTCCGCCTCGGTCTTGCCCACGCCTGCGAACACGCATTTCGTCGGATCCCCACCGGCGGCGATGACGCGCTCAAGTTCTCCGCTGCTGACCGTGTCAAACCCGCTGCCCAGATTGGCCAGCGAACGCATCACGGCGAGGTTGGAGTTCGCCTTCATGGCGAAGCAGATCAGGTGGTCGAGCGGACTGAGCGCCTCATCCAGCTTGGCGAAGTGATCCTCCAGCGTGTGCTGCGAATACACGTAGAGCGGTGTGCCGTGCTTGCGGACGAGTGATTCCACCGCGACGCCTTCGCAGTGGAGTTGACCCTTCACATATTGAAAATCATGCATGGGGCGGTAGTTATGCCAGAGGTCAATCCGATGTCACGGAAAACCGGGGAGAAGTGCCCGGAAGGAAAGGATTTTAACCGGATCCATGCAGTCAGAAACTGGCTGAGTCCCGCGAAGAAAACGAAGGAAGCGAGGGGAACTCAAAAGCCGATCCCAGACTCGCTTGCACCAAACAGTGCTTGCAGTGCCGGGAGAAAAAACATCGCGCACTTCGCATGCTTCGCGGGACACTCAATGTTCTTACCTGCATCGTTCCGGCTTAGAGCCTGTTTGAAAATGGCTCTTACAATGCCCTGCTTCGCATGAACACGTCATGCATGCGGAACGCCTCAGCGGCTTTCACTCCGGATTGAAGTCCGCGCATCCCGGCCTGCATGTGCATCATCTCCAGCAACGGCGAAAAATCCCCATCCTCACCCCGCTGGAGCTGGGTGCGATGACAGAGGAGCATTTGTTCCTTCAGTTCCATGTGCGATGTGATGTCCACGTAAAAGCCCGGCGTGAACCCCTGCATGGCAATGGTGTCCATGAACCAGACCGTCGGCGGTGCCGGCATGACCCGACTCCGGGTCTTGTGGCCGCGTGACGCACAGAACCACGAAGCCGCCTGCGCCAGTGCGGATGCGGCTTTGTGGTCCGGATGATAATCCTCCGGCGCATGGGCCAGCACCAAGGTGGGGCGGAACTGGCGGACGAGTTCAGTGACCCGCAGCCGCGTCTTTTCATCATCGAAGAGTGCGCCATCGGGAAAACCACCCGTCAGCAGGGAGGCTCCGAGCAATTTTGCCGACTGCGCCAGCTCACGTTTGCGCGTGGCTGCGAGGTTTTTCACCGGCTTGGAGGGCAGTCCCTTGTCCCCGAGGCACAACACACAAATGCCGAGGGCTGCACCATCGTCCTTCGCACGCGCGAGGGTGCCCGCGCAAAGAAGCTCTGCGTCATCCGGATGAGCCACCACGGCCAGCACACGGTCGCCGGAGAAATTGATCTTCATGATGATGGCGAGATTCCTATTCAGTGACCCATTCGATCATTTGCCAACAGCGATCATGTCCATGGAGACGGTTGCGCCTTCACGACCCACGCCACGGACCAAGGCCTTGGACGCGGCGGGAGGACGCTTGGGGTCATAGTAGTTGGGCCGCAAGTCATTGAGCCTCGCACTGGCTTCCTGGCTGGAGACGTAATAGGTCGCCTTGGCCAGGTGCAGCAAATCGCTGCCCGCCTCGCCTGCGAGAAATTTGAGCGAGGTGAACATGTCCCTGATCTGCTGGTCGGCTGTTCCATCCGTCCCATGGAGCCCGGAGAAATAAATGGTCTTCCCAAAATTGATGCGGGCCACACGGCTGTAAACCGGCGATGCCTTCATCTCGGGCGGTGTCAGATACTCGATGGGCTCCCTGGCCCGATGCCCCTGGTCACCACCAAAGGCGATCAACTCGATCTCCACGGGCGTCTGCATGGTCCATTCCACAAAGGTGATGGGCGGGGCCTTCCCGCCTTGAAACGCCTTAGCAATTTCAGACTCCACATCCGCCTGGGAAGTCATCGGTGTGAGGAACGCCTTCACCTGCACCACCTGCGCCTTGGTTGTTCCGACGAAATCCAGTGTCTTCAAGAGGCTTTGCATGGTGGCCGCCGTCGCATCGCGCAGTGTTCCATTGCCACGCTCGGCCTGGCCGGACACATAGACCTGCACACCGTCCGGCATGATGGCGACGTGGCTGCCCGAGTAAGTGCCGGAAAGTTTGGTGCAGGTGAATCGCTCCACCGTTTTCTGCCCAAGGCCGAACGAGGTCGCAGCCACGGCATCCATGGCCACATACGAACCCGCCAGTCCCAGCTCGCCCTGCACAAACGTCACCGCCGGTTTCCTCGGTCCGCCAAACCTTCTCGACAGCACGCGCGTCACATCACGCACGGCCTGCTGGTCCTTCACATACACGTTGAGTTTCACCACCCGGTCCAGGTCCGTCCTTGCCTCCGCCAGCGCCAGTTCGAGGTTGTCCAGTGTGCGCTCCGTCTGAATGGTGGGTTGCTCGTAGCCCACGACTTTCCCCCGCTCATCCACGGGTTGCATGAGCGCGGTGTGTGCCAGAGCCACGCGGCCCACCACCACCGCGGCGGAGCTGCCCGAGGCGGCACTGGAGTCGATGTAGCGGATGTCGGGCGACGATTGCGCCAGGAGCGGCTGGATTGCAGCACAGGCCAGCCAGACAAGTGTTGTTGCGGGGCATGCGCCACGTGCGGCATGCAAGGCTCGGGTGAGGGGTGGTTTCATGGACGGTGATTCCGGTTCCAGAAATTAATGCACAGTCCGCCGCAAAGGGCAATTTCAGGCTGGTGATCAGCCCGCGTGATCGTTAGAAGTGTCGCGCATGTCCAACGGCCCCGCGAAAGAAGCCTGGAGTTCACGCCTCGGAGTCATCCTCGCCGTCGCCGGCAGCGCCGTGGGACTTGGCAACTTCCTCCGATTCCCCGGTCTCGCCGCCAAATACGGCAGCGGCGCCTTCATGATCGCCTATTTCATCTCGCTGCTGCTGATTGGCATTCCGATCTGCTGGGCGGAATGGACGCTGGGCCGGCACGCAGGGCAGCGCGGCTTTCATTCCAGCCCCGGCATCTTTTACGCGCTGATCAAGCATCGCATGGGCAAGTTCATCGGTGTGCTGGGCGTGATCATCCCGGTGATCATTTACATGTATTATGTCTATATCGAGTCATGGTGTGCGGGGTATGCGTATTACTTCCTTTTCACCAAGGAACTCACCCTGGGCGGCGACGTGAAGGCCTACGGCGATTTCTGGCAGAACTACATCGGGTTCAAGGAAAACGGCTTCCTGCTGGGGGCGGGTCAGGGCCGTGTGATCTGGTTCCTGCTGGCCGTGTTCATCATCAATTTCATCATCATCTATCGCGGCCTGGCCAAGGGCATCGAGTTCTTCTGCAAATGGGCCATGCCGGCACTGATCTTCCTCGCACTGATCATTCTCGCGCGTGTGATGACGCTGGGCACACCGGACCCGGCCAAACCGGATCAAAACCTGCTCAACGGCCTGGGCAACATGTGGAATCCAGGCGACATCGGCCCCCAACTCATGAATCCCGAGCTTTGGCTGGCCGCCGCCGGGCAAATCTTCTTCTCCCTGTCTGTGGGCTTCGGCGTGATCATCACCTACGCCAGTTATCTGAGTGACAAGGATGATGTCGTGCTGAGCGGACTGACTGCTTCCTCGGCCAACGAATTTTGCGAAGTGGCGCTGGGCGGCATGATCACCGTGCCGGCGGCGTATGTGTTCCTGGGGGCTGCGGGCGTGGTCGGTCAGGGCACCTTCGGGCTGGGCTTCAACGTGCTGCCTCTGGTGTTTTCCACCATGCCCATGGGCTGGCTGTTTGGCGGCATGTTCTTCTTCCTGTTGTTCCTCGCGGCCATCACCAGTTCGCTGTCCATGCTACAGCCGGGCATTGCCTTTCTGGAGGAAGGACTGGGCATCAACCGCAAGCAAAGCGTCACTTTCCTGGGTTTGTTGACGGCCATCGGGTGCCTGTTCGTGCTCTACTTCAGCAAGGACATCAAGGCGCTCGACACCATGGATTTCTGGGTGGGCACGGTGTGCCTCTTCATCATGGCCACCATCATCATCATCTATTTCGGCTGGGGCATGGGCACGGAACGCGGCTGGGCCGAGGCGCACAAGGGCGCTGAAATCCGCATCCCGGAGTTCTTCAAATTCATCATCAAGTATCTCTCGCCGCTGTATCTGATCTCCATCTTCGTGCTGTTCGTGCTGTTCAATGTCTTTGGCTGGAACCCCAAGACGGGCGAGTTCAAGCCCACGGATTATGTGAAGGATCTTGTGGGTGATTCACCCAGCGAACCCGCCCGGCTGAGTGTGGCCTTGATCATCATCGTGGTGGCCTTTTTCACCGTGCTGGTATCTCTGGCCGGAAAACGCTGGGACGCACAAGGCGGCTCACCTTATCCCAAAACGAAAGGCTCCCCATGACCACCGGCGGCTGGCTGACCATGATTCTCTCCGTGGGCTTTGTGACCTGCCTTTTCGGCTGGTGCATCACCAAGGTGCTGTTCGGCACGGAACCCACCGAGAA
>CAYQCZ010000201.1:0-7835 GCA_964415955.1 uncultured Verrucomicrobiota bacterium
GCCTGTGGCAGGCAGCAGCGCGCAGGCCGTGAAAAGGGTCAAAATCAGTCGTTTCATGTGTCCGCATGGTAACGAACCCATCCAGACCATGGCAATGGGATATGGGAAGGGCTTGGCTGCGGGCCCGACGCACCGCGTGTGCGGCTCACCTCACCGCCCCAAACACCGCCACCTGGTTGAGGTGCAGGGTGCCCTTGCCGGGAAGGCCAAGCTTCAGGAACTGGCCACGGGTGCCCTCCGGAAGCGCCACGGTCCATTCCTTTTCAGGCTTCGCGGCCTGCCAGACCTGTTTCCAGTTCTTCTCATCGTCGCTGATCCACAGGGTCAGGCCGGCCGCGCGTTCGTGCAGGCTGTTGACGCGGTTCTCGATCTTCACAAAGCGCACCTCGGCGGGTTTCTCCAGCTTGATGACGATGTGCGGCTGGCTGGCGTCGTGGGGCGTGTGGAAGGCGAAGTCGAGTCCGCCGGGATTGCGTCCAGCCAGCAGATGCTCTGCGGAGGCATTCCATGAAGGATTCTCCAGCGCGCTGGCCCGCCATGTGGCCGTGCGTGAGATTTCCTTGAAGCCCGCGTGTTCCCGCAGGGGCAGCGGCGTGGAAGCTGTCTTGATCCAGCCGGACGGCACTGCGGATGAAGCCCTGGCCTTGCCCGGCGCTTTGGCCCCGAGGCTGGAAAGATATTCGACCAGGTCCATGAACTCGCTGGCGGCAATGCTGAAGCCCAGCCCCTCGGGCATGGAACTGGCCTTCACCTCCTCGCGCGAGTCGATGTTGGACTTGGCAATCTTCGCGGTCGTGCCGCCCGCGATGCGCAACAGCACTTCCGTGCCGTTCTCCGATTCCACAAAGCCGCTGAAGGCGTCGCCGTCCCTGGTGTTGATGTTCACCGTCTGGAATCCCTTCGCAATCTCGGCGTTGGGCTCGACGATCGACCAGATGATCTGATCACGGCTGAGACGCCCGCCCACCTCGGTGAGATCGGGGCCGAAGTTCACACCCTGCCCGCGCACCTGATGGCAGGCGGAACAGACGCGTTGAAAGACCAGCGCACCGTTGCCGGCGTTGCCCTTCAGCTTCGCCAGGTCACGCGCAATGGCCTTCCGCTTTTCCTCGCCCAGCGAGACGTCGGCCAGTTGCTGGAGCGGCTTGATGGCGGCACCACCGGGACCGGAGGCGGCCACGTGTGTTTCAAAATACGCCCGTCCCTTCTCCGGAACAGAAGCGAGCATGGGCGCGTGGTCCTTCATCGGTTTCCACACGGATTCCTGGGCCTTGAGCGCGTGTTCCAAGGTGTAATCGAGCCAGTAATCCATGGGCAGTTCAGCAGCGGTCAGCGCAAGCTGGATGCCCGGCGTGCCCGGCACGAAACTCGCCGCGCGGATGGCTTCCAGACGCACGCGCGGATGCTCGTCCCTGAGCCGGGGCTTGAGGAGATCGATATTGCCGGGGATGCGCTCCCATTCATTGGCCAGCACGTGGACGGCCGCCGCGCGGGCCTCAAATTTCTTCGCATTCAACAGGCGCGACAGAAGCGAGCGATCCACCGACCGCTGGCCTTCCTGCGTCCACAGGGCTTCGCAAAGAAGATTTTCGTATTCAGGGGAATTGGCGTCGAGTCCGGCCACCCACTTGGAAACCGCAGCAAGCACCTCGGTCTTGGGACGTGCGCGCAATTCGGTGCGGGCGCGGTAGCGTGTGCGCAGTTCGTAGGCCTTGAGCTGGTCGAGCAGTTCGGGCGTGGACTTGCCGGCCTGCGTTGTTTCCTTGAGCGGCAACAGCGGCTTGTTCTTGTTCACCAGCCGATACACACGGCCGTGCGTCTTGTCGCGCAAAGGATCGCGCTGCGAGTATTGCATGTGGCCGATGAGCAGCGCGGACCAGTCGCCAAACCAGACCGCGCCATCGGGGCCGATCAATGGATCGACCGGACGGAAGGCCTTGTTCGTGGAGACGAGCAGATCGGTGATGCGCTTGCCGCCGAAACCCGCGCCTGCGTCCTGCATGGTGAATCGCGGCATGCCGTTCATGTTGATCACGCAGGCGTAGATGAACTGTCCCTGCACGTCATCGGGCAGATGGCGGCTGAGCAGAAACTCGCTGCCGACAGCGGGGCGCATGCCTTCGTTGTCAAAGATGGGTTCGAGTGTCTTGCGTTGCGGCGTGTCAGCGCCGGACAACGGGCTGCCGTAATGCTGGCGCGCGTTGGTGCCGTCGCCGACGATGTAATTGCCCCATTTGTCGAACACGCCGCACCATGGGTTGCCATAGCCGGGCGTGCGGAAGTAACGCCACTTGAGCGTGAGCGGATCCCAGATGTAACAGCCTGCGGCTCCCTTGCGGCGCAGCGGACCGTAGGGTGTCTCGATGGTGGTCGAGAGGGACACGCCCTCGAGCATGTGAAGCAGCCCGCCATGGGACCATTCCCACGCGCCCATGGTGTGGTGCGTGTCGTCCGTGGCCAGTCCGTCCAGCAGGTGCGTGACCTCGTCGGCCTTGTCGTCGCCGTCGGTGTCCTTGAGGAAAATGAGGCGCGGCTCATCCACCACCAGCACGCCACCGTTCCAGAATTCAAATCCCGTCGGGCAGACGAGTTTGTCGTAAAAGACCTTCACCTTGTCGGCCTTGCCGTCGTTGTCCGTGTCCTCGAAGATCAAAAGGCGGTCGTTGGGCTTGGGGTCGCCCGGTTTCCACTGCGGATAGGTGATCATGCACGACACCCAGAGGCGTCCCCTGGCGTCGAAGTTCATCTGGTTCGGCTTGGCCAGAACGGGAAACTCGCGCTCGGATGCGAACAGCTTCACCTCGAAACCGTCAGGCACTTTCATCCCGGAAATTTCCTCCTCGGGCGTCAGATACTTGGGCTCGGGCGGCTCGGTGCGTGGGAAGTGGCGGCCAAAGCCGGTCTTGGGCGTGAACAACTCGCCGGTGTTGCTGTCGTCTGGCTGCGGCGGCACGGATTTGCCGGCGGCCAGGTCCCAGATGTAACGGTCGCGCACGGCGGCCATGTTGCGGATCTTCTTGTATTCCAGCGGAAAGGTCTCGGTGTCGTAAGTGCGACGTCCGCCATACACATACCAGCCGTTCAACATGCGGTAGTCCTGCAGATGCACCCATGACTTGTCATTCACCGCCGCGCGGATGCGCTCGAACTGCGTCGATCCCGGCTGCTCGGTGCTGCTGCCGCCAAAGAGCGCCTTGTCCAGCATCAGGCCCACCTCGCGGTCGCCATCCTCGTTCAGGTGCGCGCCGTTGACGGTGAACTGCGTGCCATCCTTCGCGCCGAACAACTTTGCCGTGGGTTCGAACACATCCACGAAGGGCAGTTTGCGTTGCGCGGCAAATTCCCGCGTGGCCTGCGTGTAGAGCTTCAGGTTGTTGTTCTCGGCATCGCCCTTGGGCTGGAGCGGATTTCCAGTGGCCTCAAAGGCGATGGGAGAGATCAACACGAAGCGCGGCGCACGGCCGTCCTTGGTGAATTTTGCGGTCAGACCGTCGAGGTATCGGCCGTAGGCGGTCTTGTAGGCATCCAACCCCTGCGGCCCGGCGAAGGACTCGTTGAAACCGAAGAAGCAGATGAAGGTTTCCGGGCCGAACACCGCCAGCGGGTCGTCAATGAGCGTGTAGTTGTCCGACCGCTGCTGGACGCCCACTTCATCGGCTGGAAAACCGAAATTGCGGATGACCAGGTTGAGCTGCGGGAAACGCGTCTGCACGAGCGTCTCAAAGTGGCCGAACAGATTCATCCGTTCCGCCAGTGAATTGCCGACAAACGCGATGCGTTCGTTCTTGCGAAAGGTGAGCGGCAGCACGGACTGTGGAGGAGCTGCCCGCTGCGGTGCCTCTGCCTTCTTGCCGCCTTTCTTCTGCTGCTCATCGGGCGCGGGTGCGCCTTCCGGCAGCACCTTGCCCAGTGCGTGGTCCGAAGGCCTGATGCCGCGCCGGTAGCTCTTGAAGCCGTAGAAGAGCGGTTTGTAAGGGTCCACGTATTCCACGCTGGCTTTTGCAGGCACCTCCATGCCCAGCCCCCAGAAGACACTGTTCACCACCAGCCGCCGCAGGTTCTCATCCTGCAAATCCGTGGCCGCGCCCATGGTGGTGCAGAGGACTTTGTTCACCGTGCCGGCGTCGTTCTTCACCTCGCGCGTCCAGACCACCGGCATGGCGGGCGAGTTGACCGGCTGCTGCTGCTTGTCCGTGGAGCGGGGCTTGGAGTGATCGGCCGGTTCGTCATCGGGTTTCATGCCCTTGAGCACGAGGCCGCGCATGAGGATCTTCGCATCCGCCGGAGGGTGGGCCTCATACACGTCGCTGTCGGCGAAGACCTCCTTCACGCTGCGCAGGATGGGATGATGCTCAGCGCCGGGTTCGATCACGCCGCGCGCGGCCTCGCTCTTGTGCCTGCCCCAGTGGGAAACCCACGTCTCACCCAGCACCTTCCTGCCCCAGCCGCCCTGCACATTGAAATTCCATGGGTGCCACGGGCTGTCCTTGGGAAAGCCGTTGAACGCATGCGTGCTGGTGCGGAGCGCAATGATCGGCACCCCACGGTTCACCGCCGCCGCGAAACGCTTCATGGCGGCATCGTCCCAATGGCGGAAACGCAGCAGCAGCACGATGGCATCGGCGGAATCCAGCGCCTCGGGATGCGTGAGGCTGCCGCCCTCATCGGGATTGATGAAGCCGTCGGCATCCACGGAGAACAGCACCGTGCATTTGAAGCCCAGCCGCTGGCTCATGATCTTGGCCATCATGGGCAGGCCCTCCTCGGACCGGTATTCCTCATCGCCGGAGAGGAACACGACATGTTTGCCGTTTCCGGGTCCGGGCTTGGGATCGTAGGTGATCCAGTCCGGCCCGGCGGCGCGGAGGCTGGACGTCATGAGGCCCGCCCATGCGATCAGGAGGGCGGCGGTGCGTGGGAAGAAGCGAAGGTTCATGGTCATGGTTGCTTTGTAACAGACGGTGCCGGCGCGAACACGCTTCGAACAGCGATGCGGATCCGGGCGTGAGCGGCTAAAATCACCGAACACCAAGCCACGCGGCAAGCGTGGAGTTGCTGGATATCACGCATCAAGGGAACCGGTTGAACAGAGGGCATTGAGTGATCCACCGGGCGGAATGCGGATCACGAATATGGACACCGCCTTGTCACCCCCGCTCTCTCCAGACAAGCCACGCCGCAGCTCCCGCCGCCACACCTCCCAAGTGTGCCAGTGATGACACCTCGCCATGCCCGCTGATTTGTTCCAGAAGACCAAGGCTCTGAATCACCAGCCAGAGCAGGAACAGCCACACGGCATCGAACTCGATCCAATGCGGCACGAAACGGGTCCACCAACCCCACCACATCAAGCTCAGTTTAGCTTCTGGAAACCTCAGCGCGTAGAAAGCCAGCACACCGGAAATGCCGCCGCTCGCGCCGATGCATGGGATGTCGCCACGCGGCTCTGCAAGGATGTGGGCCACATCTCCGGCCAGGGTGGATGCCGCCATCAGAAGCAGGAACCGTTTCCTGCCAAGGAAATCCTCCACGTCATCACCAAACACCAGCAGGAAGTAGAGATTGGAAATCAGATGCAGAAAACCGCCGTGCAGAAAGAAGGACGTGATCAAGGTCACACCGCCGCTGCGGGTCCATTGCGCAGGCACCAATCCCCATGCCTCGACGACACCATTCAGGTCCGTCATCGCCAGCAGACTCACGGCAGAGATGATCGCCGCCAGTGACCACGTCGCCAGAGGCAGCCGGCTCAGGACGTTGGCATGCGTTTCGACCGGCAGTCCGAAGAATGCCGGGACGGTTTTCCATGGATCATCAGGGGTGCCATCACTTGCACGATTGGCCAGGGATTCCACCTCGGCGAGCGCCAGCGCCTCTCGTGCAGCCTGGGGGAGAGGAGGCTTTTCATCTTCCGCAATTCCAGCGTGCTGGATTGCTTCGGCGAATTCCCTGCCCGGCGCGGCTTCGAACTCATTCACATCAAACCAGACCAACTGGCAGGGAAAACAGACATCCACACGCAGGAGGCATTGACGCCCGGAAGCAGCCGCCTCCCGCATGGCATTGCGGCACACAGGACAGGCCGGCCCGCTGGCAGGTGCCGTCTCCCAACCCGCAGTCAGACAGGCGCTGATGAACCCTCTTTCCAACGACTTGCGCAGAACAGGCAATGTCACCGCGCGCCCGTGGCAGCCGGAACAAAACCAGTGGTAACCCGCCTGCGTGGCGGTTCGCATCAACCCGGCTTGGCAGTGCGGACATCGCATGAATAACCCCTGTAAAACAAACACGATGAAGCATGTCCCGGTCAGGGTTTGCCATTACAAAACTTACACTGCATTTCCATGACCCTCAGTGTCCGGCTGCGTCCAAGGCCAAAAGCACCAAGACACAAAGTCCTGAATCTTCTTAGGGCTGGAACATCTGCCCCAGGCTGGTGTTACATCCCATCGTATCCCATGGAATGTGATGCCAGTCATCGGGTGATTGCCAACCGTTTCCGCCTCGGCGTTACCGCAGGCATCATTGCAGTCTGCCTCATCGCGGTGCTGACGCTGCTATTCATCAACCGCACAGTGTCCTTGGATGAAAACCCCGCCCAAGGACATTCGGGCAAACACGAGAAATCGCGCCATGCCATGACGCTCCCAGCCGGCGAATCGGGCACCGTGCCTTCCCCTGACAAACCCGCATTGGAAAGATCGTCCGCCGGACGGGAAATCCCGAATGCCACCCATCCAGTGCAGTCACCAGCCGATGGCGTGACGCACTCCGCGAAAACAACACCTGCTTCACCGGGCGGCGCTGCGGCCACTTCACCCGGAATGGGCAGCGCCTACGGCACCGGAGTTATCGTGGGCAAGATTCTGGTCAAGGGCACACCGCCTGCGGAAACACGCATCACCGTGTCCGATCCCAGGTGCGGCACGCTGGGCGTGGACGGCACCCCCACCACGACGTTCTACCGCATCGCCCCGGATGGCGGACTGGCCGATGTGTTCATTCACATCACGGGCGGCTTGCCGGAGGTCGTGTATCAGCCGCCAGCCGCACCATTGCTGATCGATCAATTGAACTGCTGGTTCTCGCCGTATGTGAGCGGGGCGCAGACCGGACAGACCATCCTGGTGCGCAACTCGGACAAGACATTGCACAACGTCCACTGGACGCCCACAGCCGCTGGCAACCGGGAATCCAATCGCGCCCAACTTCCCGGCGGAGCGGACCAATCCTATTCATTTCCCTCCGAGGAAACCTTTGTGCGTCTGAAATGCGATGTGCATCCGTGGATGATCGCCTATGTGGGAGTGGTGCGGCATCCATTCTTCGCTGTGACTGATGCCAAAGGCGAGTTCGCCATCCGCGACCTGCCCGAAGGCGAATTCACGTTGAACGTCACACATCGCAAAACCCATCCAACTGGCAGGGGGCTGGCGATCCAGGTGAAGGTGGAGGCGGACAAGACCACGCCCGTGGTCTTGACCATTGATCTGGACAACCCACAGCAGGCTCTGCCGGGGAATGTCGCGGGCAGGAACTAGCTGCGCACCGCACCGGGGCGGCACGGCCATCCGATCGCTTCCAAAAGTAACTGAATCAGGTGCGGCAGACGTCTCCAAGGCCATGTGCATGCGGCCATCGTGGTGAATGCCCGCGCCGCAGAATGGCATCACCCTTTTGTGCTATATCTTATGCATGACAAGTTTGCTATAAATCCACCTAAGCATCCCTCATATTCCATGAAAACAACCTGTTATTCACGCCAGCAATCCTGCAGATCTGGCGGCGGCGCAAATTTTTTTCTGTAAATTCGTTGAGCCTCAAACTGAGGGCTG